>NZ_AHJG01000139.1:0-4918 GCF_000241145.1 Candidatus Nitrosarchaeum limnium BG20
AGAAGCTAGAGTTTGATTCAGTAGATATTACTCAAGTTACTATCTCAAAGAGTAGAAAGACCTCAAAAGGTACAATGATGTTAGCTAGAAATCCAGTCACAATAATTTCTGCAACAAAAATTTAATCTAGATTTTTAATTGGGGACAAAATCATATTTTTCATGCCTGAGTTAATTGGAATAGGAGTGGGTCCAGGAGACCCTGAATTGCTAACAGTAAAGGCTGCAAAAGCAATTCAAAATGCAGATACAATAATGTGTCCTGCATCTAATGAGGACAGACCAAGTATTGCATTATCCATAGTTTCATCATTAATTGATAAATCAAAAAATCAAGAGATCATCAAACTGATCTTTCCAATGACAAAAGACAAAGACGTTTTAGAAGCAACTTGGAAAAAAAATGCAAAGATTATGGCTGAGAAAGTATTGACAGGAAAAAATGTTGTCTATCTTACTATAGGTGATCCATATTTGTATAGCACTTGGATCTATATGCACAAAGACATTGAGATGAATCATCCTGAAATCAAAATTAGTGTGATTCCAGGAATTGTTTCAATGTTTACTTTTGCAGCTAAAGTTGGTGTAAGTATTGCAGAAGGTGCAGAAAAAGTGGCAATCATTCCATCATGTTATGATTTAAGTTCAGTAAAAGAGATTGCAAAAAATTCTGAGACAATGGTATTTCTAAAGGATGGAAGATATTTTGATAAAGTAATTGAAGTACTCAAAGAGGCTGGTTTTCCTGATAATTCAATTTTTGCAATAGGACAAGATCTTGGAACAGAAAATGAAATTATTAGAAAACTTACCTTGGGAGAAGTAAATGACGGAACATTAACTACAAAATATTTTTCAATTCTGGTGGTAAAGCGTGTCTAGAATTTATTTTGTAGGCTGTGGTCCTGGTGATCCTGAACTAATAACAATTAAAGCTAAAAAATTAATTCAAAAAGCAGACATTGTAGTTTATTCAGGATCTTTAATTCCTCCCCCAATTCTAAAATTATGCAAAAAGGGAGAACTACATAATGCAGCAGGTTTAGTCAGAGAGGAAATATTTGATCTGCTATACAAAAATGCAAAAAATGACAAATTAGTAATTAGATTACATGATGGTGATCCATCTATCTATGGCGCAATTAAAGAACAAATTGATAATCTAAAAGAAAAAGGAATTGAATCAGTTGTAGTTCCTGGAATTACTGCATTTTTAGCCTCAGCTGCTGCACTTGGAACTCAGCTAACACTGCCAGGTGTTACTCAAACTATCATTGTAACTCGTGCAGAGTCTAGAACCAAAGTACCTAAAAGAGAAAAAATATCAGAACTTGCAAAGCATAAAGCAACTTTGATCTTTTATCTAAGTGTTCATCTACTTTCTAATATTGTAAAAGAAGCAGTAGCAGGTGGATACAAAAAATCTACACCCGTTGCAGTTGTGTACAGAGCAAGCTGGGATGATCAAAAAATTATTAAAGGGACTCTAGATAATATAGTAAAAAAAGTTAGAGACGAAAAAATTACACGAACTGCTATTGTAATTATTAGTAATGTGATTGATTCAACTGATTATGAATATTCAAAATTATATGACAAGAACTTTAGCCATGGCTATAGAAAAATAAAAAAATAAATTAGAAAAATTTTCTAACTGTATGGGTTTGTGCCGCTTATTGAGATGTCCCAGTTAACTGTTAACTGATCTCCATTACTTAAGACTACACTGCTAGGGAAATTTTTCAATGCGAATGTTTCATAGTTTGCAAGTGTCGTGCTTGTAGAATTAAACAATCCTGCTGCTAAAACAGTGTTTGTTGTTCCACCACCCCAAGTAAAGGTAGCAGAAATTCTTTGTGTAGCTGATGCTCCACTAGCTGTTGCGTTTGTAAAAGTACCTAACGTGCCAGTTTGTCTAGTAATTCCATTGTCGTTAATTTCTGTTGGGAGTGCTTTTATTTGTGTACTTCCAGACAACGATGTTGTATTACCTAAACCAATTACTGTATACTTACCTAAACCAGTTGCACTTCCTACTTTACAACCAACATTTGGACCAAACAACAACATTGAAACACAGTTTCTTCCATCGTTTACTATCGCATTATCAGTTTGCTGATATGATTTGATATTTCCTTGACCATCTTTGTGAATGATTTCAATATGTCCTAAAATACCTGCACCATCAATACTGGATGCTGGAGTTTTATCTTGCAAGTTTAATTGCCCATCTGAAAAGTTGATTCCAACCATTCCTACAGCAAATGCAATTGCAGCGAACATACCGATCGTTGTAGTTTTCATTATCTATCTAAATATGAATTTCTTTATAGGTATACTGGTAAATTTTCTTTAATAAAAGATCCAATTTGGAACTTATGGAGTCTCCTTAAAGCCTATAGATTCGCTTAATCCAACTGTAAAACTTTGTGGAGGTCTTTTTAACTCCTCAACATCTGCATTTACCGTTTCATCATTTTGGTTTATCTGTGCTAAACTAACAGCTCCAATACTGATAACAATTACTATGATAATACCAATGATGATTTTTTTATTCACAATCAAGATATTTCTATACAAGTATTAAAAGAATTACAAAAATATTTTAACATTAATTTAACATCTCAAATTAATGATTTTAAAGTTATTTTTAATACGATCAATAATTTTTTCCCTTATATTATCGCCGATTTTCTTTCTAAATGTATATGCTGAAGATCCAATCTTAATTTCCATATCGTCTGGTCTAGATCAAATAAACTTTGATGGCAAATGGACAGATTCATACGAATGGAAACAATCTAGTTACAATCATCTTACATTTGCTGATGGTACAGAAATTCACTTAAGATCAGCTCATCAAGGCGATTTTATCTATATCCAAATTAATGCAGTCTCAGATATGTTCATTGATAAATTAGCTGATAGTGCACTGGTTTGTTTTGATACTAAAAATGATAAAACAATAATCCCACAATCAGATGATTATTGTTTTTTTACAAGTCTTGATGGAAAGAAATCATTTACTTATCAGGGAAATCACATCCCTGCAATAAATGGATATTTTACAAAAATTCCAAACGATAAAGATTTTGTTGCTGTAGGTACTGCATCTGATCAATATGATAGATACAACAGAACACCACATGCAAGTTATGAATTCAAAATACCATTAAATCTTTTAGGACGTTCTGATAACTATGGATTTTTCATTTCTGTATTTGATGCTCATACTAACAATCATTATTCATGGCCTTACAAAATAGATAATCAAAGTATAATCTCAATCCCAAGTCCAAGTCAATGGGGGGATATAATATCACCAGATAAGTCACTTCCAGAATTTAATTTATCTTTCTTATTTGTAATTATATTTCCAATGGTTTTTGCTATGCAACTGCTTTTTAAATTTTCAAAATCATCGTTCTTACTTAAACAATTCTGATTTTTTAAACATTATAACAAATCAAATTGTTAGAATCAATAATATTGATTTTAATTTATATAATTAGACAACTAAGATAAATGATGACACTTGAACAATCAGCAATTATTTCAGTAATCTACTATAAAATAAAATTATTCAAGGATAATTCATTATGAGTATCAATAAAAAAATTATTTTTGTTTTGATTGCTGTTTTATTAATATCTGTAATTTATTACTATAATTTCATGGATAACAATCAAAAACAACAATTTTTTGATTTTAACATCAATACTAGTCAGGCAGATCTAGAACAGCTAGAAATTGATTCAATATTCAAAATAAGTGGTGGTAAGGGAGAATTCATTTTAGATGAAGAAGCTCGTCTAAAACAATATACACGACTTTATTTTGAATTTGATGAAAAAAATCAAGCCACTTATGATCAATTAATGAATAATGATGAAAAGACAGTAGTAATTTACCCAATTTTTACAGCATCAGCATACAACCAACCAGGTTTTTACAATTACTATTCAGGACAATGTGATGATAATTGTTTAACTGTTCCAATAAAACTAATTCTACGTGCAGAAATTGGTGGGAATGGTGCACAAATACTAAAACTACTAAATTATAAATTCCTAAGTGATATTGATGTTGATAAAAATCCTGACATTCTCAAAAAATTTGATAAAGTAATTCTCTTACATAATGAATATGTTACACAAAAAGAATTTGATGCGATAACATCTCATCCTAAGGTAATCTATCTATATCCAAATGCTCTATATGCAAAAATTGAAGTAAATTATGATCAAAAAACTATCTCTTTAATTCGAGGACATGGATATCCAGATAAAACCATCAATAATGGGTTTGATTGGAAATATGATAACACTCATCCATATGAATATGATATAGAATGTGATAATTGGAATTTTTATGACATTCCTAATGGCAAAATGCTGAATTGTTATCCAGATAAACTCATTTATGAAAATTCAACCTTACTTAAAAAACTGAAAGATTTTTAAAAAGTAAAAAGTTTGACTTTCGCTTTCTACTATGATCTACTAATAGGTAGATTGAGAAGATTGCGAAAGTCCTGTTGATGTTGGTACAGATGGAAATTTATCTCCAATCTGTTGCTCTGCCACTGCAGATGCTTCTTGTAAGATTCTTTCTGTCTCTTCACTTGAAGCACCAGTCTCCATGCTAAATGAGTCTCCTGCTAAGGAGTCCATCATTAGACCATTGAGTGTCTGAGTCATGGAATTCAATTCTGAGTCTGCTTCTGGCATGAATCTTCCTAGTGATGACTTCAATCCCTTCATTGTTGACATCGCTGGACCAATTGCTACCATAGCATCGCCTAGATCATGAATAGTTGTCAGTCTTAGTTGGACTTGTTCCAATGACATTCTTGCATTGCCGAGCATCTTTGTAACCTTACGAATTTCAGCTAATTCGTTTGACAAAACTCTGCT
>NZ_AHJG01000138.1:0-3002 GCF_000241145.1 Candidatus Nitrosarchaeum limnium BG20
GCTAAGTTTTCAGATAACAATAATCATATAATTTGGTATACAGAATCTACATCTGAAAAGATTGTTGAACTTTTTAAAAACAATACTGCATTGATTTGTATATTTTCTTTGGGTGCTGTAATTAGACTTATTGCACCATATTTGAAAGACAAAAAAACAGATCCAGCAGTAATTGTGATTGATGACAAGGCTAATTTTGTGATTAGCATGTTATCAGGACATTTAGGTGGAGCAAATGAATTGACACAAATTATTGCTCAAAAACTTGATGCTAAACCTGTAATTACTACTGCTGCAGATGTTAATAAAACAATAGCAGTTGATCTCGTAGGAAAAGAATTTGGTTGGAAAATAGATGATGATTCTACAGTAACCAAAGTTAGTGCACACATGGTAAATGAAGAGAGTATAGGAGTTTACCAAGAAGCAGGAAAGAAAAATTGGGTAAAAGAACTGCCAAAAAATGTAAAAAATTATCCTAGCTTAGAAGAAATGATAAATTCGAATTCCAAAGGATATCTAATAATTTCTGATAAAATTTTAGAAGGTGATTTTCTTAAAAATTCTGTAGTGTATAGACCACCTAGTTTAGTAGTAGGAATTGGATTGCATTGGGATACATCTAAGCAAACCATAAAGGAGGGAATAGATGTTTGTTTGCAGAAATTCAAACTAAGTGAAAAATCTATTGCAAAATTAGCCTCAATTAAAAAATCAGAGGATGTCAAAGGACTGATTGATATTGGAAAAGAAATGGGGGTTAATGTGGAATATGTAAATAGAGAAGAGTTGGCTGAAATTTCTGCACCTAATCCGTCAGATACAGTCAAAGCATTTGAGGGAACTTCTAGCGTGTCAGAGGCTGCTGCAATCAAAGTATCTAGAGGAGAGTTAATTGTTGAAAAACAAAAATTTCCACCAAATTTGACAATAGCCGTAGCGAGGATAGTAAATTGAAGCGTGGACTATTACTAATAGATAGAGGAAGCAGAGAAAGAGAGGCATCAGAAGAATTAGAGATTATTTGTGATGCAATAAAGGCAAAAAGAGACTATGTGTTTACAGAATATTGTTTTCTAGAAGTAGAACCCCCATATATTGAAGATGGAATTAAAAGATGTCTTAAACAAGACATTGATCATTTAACAATAGTTCCATATTTTCTGTATCCTGGTAAAAAAGTAAAGAATGCAGTAACAGATGTTATGAAATTTCAGAAAGATACCAAAGTAAAATTTGTTGTAACAAAACCAATGAGTATGCATAAAACTCTAATCAGCTTAGTTGAAAATAGAATAGCTACAACTTTACAAGAGAATCAGATTACAATCCCAAAAAAAGATGTAGATGTTTTGATAATTGGACATGGTAGTAAAGATCCTAATGCACAATTATCATTAGATTATGTAGTTGATGGATTAAAAAATAATTATAGAAATGTAAACAGATGTTGGTTAGAGATAGAACAACCAGATATTGTTGAGGGGATTAAAACTTGTGAAAAAAATAAACCACAAGTTTTAGTAATTGTATTTTATTTCTTACATGAAGGTGCACATGTTAAAACTGATATTAACAATGATCTTAAACCTGCACTAGAAAACTCTAGTATCAAAAAGGCATACATTACAAAACATTTAGGAGTAGACGAAAAAATGATTGATTTGATTATAGAAAGAGCAAAAGAGGTTGAAAGTGCAGACTAGAAAAGGTCAATCAATTGAAGATGCAAGTATGCAAATGATTGATGAAGAGATTGGAACACATCAATATAATGAAAAAGAATGGCCAATTGTTAGAAGAATAATTCATTCAACTGCAGATTTTGATTTTGCAAAAGAAAATAGAGTGATCTTTCATAAAAAAGCAATTGAAAGTGGAATAAATGCGCTAAAAAAATGGATGTAGTATTGTAGTTGATGTTAATGGGGTAATAGGTGGTCTCAATAAACAAAATCCAAAAGATTTTCAAAACAAGATTGTTTGTAATATTTCTAACCCAGAAATAATGGAAATTGCAAAAAAAGAAAACAAAACTCGCTCTCAGGTATCAATGAGAATAGCATCTTCAGATATTGACGGTGGAATAGTTGCAGTTGGTAATGCTCCAACTGCACTTTTGGAAGTGATAGGAATGGTAAAAGAAGGAATTGTTAAACCTGCTCTAATAATCGGAATTCCAGTTGGATTTATCTGTGCTGCAGAATCAAAAGAAGAATTGAGCAAATTAGAGGAAACGCCATTTATTACAAATATAGGAAGAAAGGGTGGGAGTTCTTCTGCTTCTGCAATAATTAATGCTTTATACAAGCTTGTTAGAGCAGAGTCATCTTCTTGAGTAATTAATGCAATTTTTCACAAAAACTTTAGCATAATCAGAACTATCAAAATAGAGATGCCCATAAGATGCAAGTGTGTTGTATTGAATTAATCCATCTTTTTGGTTTTTAATTCCTAGTCCAATGTCTAATTCATATGCAAATTTTGAATCAGAGGAAACAGAATCTAATTCAGAATAATGAAATTCATGTCCACGTAATTCATGTGTTTTATTTGTGATTGTATTTTTTAAAACAATCTTGCCTTTTGTATAATTTAATTTCATTTTCTTAGTCATTTTAGTATCTGCATCAAATAATCCAATCATTTTAAATTTTTTATTCCCATAATCAATAGATTTTGTAAGATACATTAGCCCACCACATTCAGCATAAATTGGAGCAGAATCTTCAGATAATTTCTTTATGGTTTTTTTCATCACATGATTTTTTTCTAATAAATTACCTAAAATCTCTGGAAAACCTCCTCCAATGTAAATTCCATCAGATTCTGGAAGTTTTTTATTATTTATAGGACTAAAAAACTTAAGATTTGCACCTTCTCTTCTTAGTGCATTAAGATTATCACGGTAATAGAAATTAAAAGAACCATCAAGTGCTATAGCAATTGTAGTTGTTGGTTTTTTTGTTTTAATTTTAACATTTTTTTGAAGCGGTATAGGA
>NZ_AHJG01000137.1:0-694 GCF_000241145.1 Candidatus Nitrosarchaeum limnium BG20
TTCATCGATAATATTACAGCCTGATTTCCAACGACTGCAAGTATAGAAATGGCAATAATGGCAACTATGATTAATCTGACAAATTTGCCTGTGTCAGGAGGGGGAGCTTGCTTATCAGTGGATGCGCTATACAAAATCACAGTTTCTTGATGACTGGTAAATTAATGTCTTACCAGTAAAAACTCAAAATTGAGCATTATTTTGAAAATTATGTAGTATTTGTGTGATAAACGAGTTTTAAGAGACGGTTGCCAATTTTTTGCAAATCATATATGCTGCAGCAAAAGTAGGAATTGTCACTTTTTCATTATAATATGGACCAAATTTTTTGTTTTTTAGCTCAAACTTGATGGGGCAATTGGCTGTTACCTGTATTGGAGTTTCGCTTAGAAAGGAAGCTTCTTGATATGGATCAAATTTTGCCAGATCAGAGCAGAAAATTTTTGTCAAACCACTTTTACTATTTAATGAACCCGGAAGTCTAAATATTCTATGAATATCCATTGTAACATTTGGATCAATTTTGACGCCAATAGAATCTGAGACATTCTCTAATGTTTTTTGAAATGAAGAGTATCCATTTGTAATTAATTCTGTAATTATTTTAGATCGTTTTGATTTTGAACCGTATACAGCTTTTGAAAATCTTCCTCTCCATCCTTTTTCTTCAAAATCTGGAAAAGATGATCTATTA
>NZ_AHJG01000136.1:0-595 GCF_000241145.1 Candidatus Nitrosarchaeum limnium BG20
TAGATTTGATAAAATTATTCAGATACCATTACCTGATAAAGAAAGTAGAAAGATGATTTTGAAAATTAATGCAGAAAAAATACCAATAAACGATATTCCAAATGATCCACAACACGTAGACATTGATAAAATTGCCGAATTAACAGATGGATTAAGTGGAGCAGATACTGCTGCAATTGCAAACACTGCAGTGTCACTTGTTATTCACGAGTTCTTAGATGCACATCCAGATGTCAAAGACATCGAAAAAAGTTCTGCAGACGCCAAAGTAACTATGAAACACTTTGAGGCAGCAGTAAAGAAAGTAAGAGAACAAAAGAACCTCAAGATAGGCGAAAAACTAGTAGCATCCTATTACAGGTAGTTTTTATTAAATAGACATACCAACTCTCGTAAATGTCTGAATTTATGGGGTATACAGGAAAATCATTAGAATTTTTAAAAACTAACAAAATTAGTGTGGGTGATTCAGTCAAAATTCTTTCAGATTTATCATATTTTGGAATAATTATGCCAAGATACGAGCACAGTGATGATAAACATCTTGTTCTGAAATTAAAGAGTGGATACAATGTTGGATTAGAGATTGAGACCA
>NZ_AHJG01000135.1:0-1428 GCF_000241145.1 Candidatus Nitrosarchaeum limnium BG20
AGTAAAGATTAGTCGTGATACATTTGCATTATTCTGTGAGGGTGGGTTCAACGCCTCTTATCCGTCTGGGCATGCAGCACGAACTATTATTTTTGCAATAGTGATTGGGTATGCACTATCTGAAAGATTTCCAAGAGGGGCATACTTGTTGTTTCTCTATCCCGTATTGGTATCTCTAAGTAGAGTGTATGTTCTTCAACACTATCCGATGGATGTTATTGGTGGTACCATACTTGGTATAATGCTAGCAGGTGTATTGGCAAAAAGAACAAAACTATACAAAATATTTGATAAATCAAAATCCTAATTCTGCAAAACTCTTACTACTTATCAAAACAATCGCATAATGATTTTCATCATAATGATATGTCCAATATCTGATGTCTCTAACTTCATTTTTTTGTCTAAGTGCGTATGTGACACCAGTTGTTACTGTGTATCCAATTCTTTTTGCAAGTTTTGATTCTTTTGGCATTAGTACTCTAAACCCTTCCTTTCTATTGGTAAATCCTAATTTTACCATGTCTTCTACCGCGTCTGATGCATCTTTGACATCCCTTAGATCATATGTCTTTGATACTGGTAAATCTTTTGGATGAAATTCCATCATGTTTTATTAGTTGTCTCTACTAATATTTTTTCAAAAAATCGATTTTTGCGATCAATGTATGTTAATTTTCTTAACAGGTAAGTCAAATCATGATTATATTCACAACTTAACCGACAGATTTGTTTTTACTTGATTATTGACATCTTTAGAAAAATTAGTAATTCAACTAAGACAAAAAAAACAAAAAGCAGCTAATCTGAGAAAAAAAGCTGAAAGACAACTACAACAAGTACGTTCACTTGAAAAAAGATCTTCATCTGGGTTACATTCCCTAGATAGAAAAATTGAATCAGAAAAAGAGAATGTAACTGATGTTTCCGGAGTATTAACTCAAAAAACATCTCAATTAGAAAGCATACAGAGACTAGTTGCATCTGCCAATGAGCGTCTTATTCGTGAAAATCAGGCACTTGTAGATGCTGAACAGGAACTAGAATTTGCTAAAAATCCAGAGGAAGAAAACACTGCTAAATCTAAATTGGCTATAATTAATGAAAAAATCCAGGAATTAGAGTCTGAGATAAAAAACCGGGAAAAAACCGCAAAAAAGATTACCGAAGAGGTCTCTAAAATCAGTGAAATTAAATCAAAAATTAACACACAAATTCAAAAGCAAACTAAATCAAAACCTACCTTACGTGAAACAATGAGTGAAAGTCATAAGGCTGCTCAAAAATTTGCCAAGGAATTAGAACAAAAAGCTAAAGCAGAGGAATCTGCTAAAAAAGCACTTGAAAAAGTAACTTTACAACTTCAAGAATTACTTGCTAAAAAAAGAAAATTGCAAAAAAACGTAAACCTGTAAAATCCAAAAAAGG
>NZ_AHJG01000134.1:0-25020 GCF_000241145.1 Candidatus Nitrosarchaeum limnium BG20
CTGTTTGAAAAGCCCCATATGGAGAGAAAACATGACTGAGTGCCCCACTTGTAGACTATCAATGGAATCACATTCTACTTCAGAATTAATGGAATGCTGTATGAAACAAATTGGTGATGATTTTTCTGATGAAGACAAAGGAACTTGTCCTAATTGTAAACATACTATCAAAAAACACTCTAACAAAGAACTTGCTGAATGCACATTGGCATTTTTTAAATCAAATATCAAAAATTAAAACTAATTCAAATATTGAAAATAATAAATTTGTAAGATAAGCATAAACAACGGTCTAATTGAATCAAAACATTGGACCAGCTAACTGCAATACTAATTGAAAAATATTCACCAATGTGGACTAACAAGCAGGTTTGGGAATACGAACAAATTCATGAAGAAATCAAATTTGATGCTCTATATGTACAGCCTGGAAATAATAAAGAGATATCGTGGAAGTCAAAATTAGCATATCCAAATAGCAACATAAGAGATATCTTAATTGGAACGTTTGATTATCTTTTAGATGGTTATGAATTATGGATAACAAATTCAAAAAACAATCAAAGAAAACTAGATACATCATTAATCCCATACCTAATGGCAGTCATTGTAGACACAATGATAGATGAAGAAATTTGTCTAAAATTCAGAGAAGAGCAAGACTGTCTTGTAATATCAATTGATACACAAGCAGATGTAATCGATTGTAAAGAATTTTTTGAAGAGTTTTACCATCTTGCCACAGGTTTCAATTTCGATGTAAACACTGGAATTCCAGAAGATGAGACAGAAGCTGAAATCTATCTCACAAGATTACAAGAAGAGTTTGATGAAAAGATGAAAGCCAATTTAGGGGATAGATACCTACCTGGAAATAACGATCCAGATTCTATACACGCAAAAGAATAAGCAAAAATATTTAACAGATTTAATTTCAATTTGCTCAAAATCAAAATAGCGAAAAACGGTGCTCCGATCAATATCCATTTTGTCTAATTATTTTACGCAGATATTGCAAATGCAAGTAAAATAACTTTGTCATAACATGGCAAAAGCAGCAGCAAAAAAACCAGCAGCAAAAAAAGCTTCAAAAAAGAAATAATCAATTGAAGTAATTTTTTTTATTTTTAATCATGATTCATAATTTTTCATTAATTCAACAAAACAGTAATGATTAGTAAATGAAATAGAACAACTTTAAGTGCATAAAAAATAAAACCAAAAAAGAATGGAACATACAAAAGAATGTGAGTATAGAAATGCCCATGATATGATTCATGCCAATTGCTTTTGTAAATGTCATAAAATAATCACAATGGAGGCAAAAAAAATGGATTCCAAGTATTTTTGAGAGGCTAAAAAATAGTATAAAATTAAACTCTTTATGGAGCAATTAAATTTCACATGTTGCTAATTGGCTAGACTGGGAAATGACCAATACCCACAACCTAGGTCAGATTAGAGCAGTGAAGCTCATCATTCAGGTCTGACAAATAGGTCTTTGATATCAATTAGCTTTTCAAATGACAACTACACTGACAACTATCAATAATGCATCTATGGGTTTTACAATCAAGGCAACGTTTACTTCTACCTGTTTTCATTCTTAATTCCTCAATTCGTCTTTTCTTTTCACTCATAATATTCATCATGGTGTAGATTCAAAAAGCCTTTAGGTGTTGTTACAAGTCCTAAAATACCAGCAGAGAAATAAACAAACAATGGCAGATAACAAACGACCATTCAGACGATTTAATAATAAATCATCACGACCAAAAACGCAAACAACTGAAGATAGAATAAAAGATTTTGTTTTACGTAATTCAAAAAATGGTTATTATACAAAAGTTTCAACATTGTCTTACAAATTTGAGATACCAGAGGATAAAGCATGGGAAATTGTTGGAGGGTTACTTGTAGATGGAACTCTAGAATCAGTACATGACCAATTTACAGGGGAGATGAAATTATGTGAAGCTGGAAAAACATATCTGATTATGAATCTAGAACAACAAAGAAAAAGACAGAAATCACAAGAATTTAAGATGAGCAAAAAAAGATCAAAATAAAATGAACACAACTCCTTATTGGAATAAAAAAACATGCTCAGATTGCAAAAGAATGAAATGTCAAAAAGGTTGTCTATGCGATTGCCATCAGCTAAGAGATAGAATAAATTAACACAACTCTTAATTTTATAGGCTCAAATTAGATGTGAAATATAATCATGAATAGTACAAAACAAAACAAAATAGAGATTCAAAGAATTCTAAATTCAATTGAAGGTAGATTAGACGAGAGATTAATCAAATTAACTATGGATCTTATTTTGAAAACTAGCTGGTCTAAAAATGTAGCAATTAATTTGTATAAAAATAATCTAAATAGCATTCCAGATAAATCATTAAACGCATTCACATTGGGAAGTCCATTTTGGGCAGATATATCAAATATCGCTGGACTTTTCCAAAAAATTAGAATTGTCATTAACACCTAACCAAAAAAATATTTTGAGAGAGTTTGTATTTTTTCTAGTCTTATTACGTGCAGAGAATCAAGAGTAGGTAGAAACATCAGGAGGAAAAGTAACCCTTAATTTTACATAAATTTGAAAAAATTTATGAAGCAATGCAAAATATGTGGAACTCCTTTAGGTAAAGAACCAACGACTCAACAATTGTACGAGCATTGGAAGAAGCATCATGGTTGGCACTGGAAAATTAATCAAGATAAGACGCCAGAAGAGGCATTATTAAAAAATTAACAATAACAAGCATCTTTATTTTAGATTAATAGAAAATATACATGGAGTTCATTATCACAATATTTCATTTTCATGGTGGTAATGATATAGATAATGTAATTTTTGGAAAAAAACTAAAAGAGAACCAAGTAAATGAAGATATACGAATTTTCCCTTCAGGTGGATTAACTAAAGGTAAAGGAATTCATGAAAAGTATTTCAAAATAAATCTTAAAAACAACAATGATTTTAATTTAGAATTATTATCCGATTTTCTTTTTTATAGATTATCAAAAATTGATGATGCAGACAGTTTGAAGATCGGAAGTAACAAGGTATCTTTAAAAAAAGATGAAATAAAAAAAGCACTGCAAGACCATTTGAATGAAATTTAAAATCGACGTCTTGGAATAGTGATCGTTTATAGCATGCCTAGACCACTAAACGAAGGCGTCTATTCATTATTCATTTGGTGGTATAAAACAGAGATTTCTTAAATTTTAAACATTTGTTTAATCTAAATTAAAAAAAGATACTAATGTTCAACAATTTATGCATGATGAAAATATGAAAAAAATATTTTAAGCTTATAGATATGAAAAAATTTACTATGGCTTTGTAATACCAATTTCACAATATTTGGCCATGTCAGAAATACAGGCATATGATATCAAAATACATAAAAAAGTGACTATGAAAAATCCAAAACCATATCTAATGAAAAATGGGTCATGGGCACTTAAAGGAACTAGTTCTGCAACCGGGATTACTCTATTCAAAATTGTAGGCAAAAAACCTTCAATATCCCATTCAAAACTAGATTCATTGAGAAGTATATTTACCAGCAGAAAATGTGAATGCGATAAATTCTGCTAATATTTTTTTTAAATAAGAATCTTTAATTTTAGTTTCAAGATAATATTTGTATGAATAAAGAATTAGAATCAAGGATTCTAAGTATAATTTTAGAAACATTTGAGGATCAAAAACGTGAATGGTTAAGCTATTTTCAACATAAAGCAAAGCAAATGAATTTGGATGAAAAATCATTCTTCATTGGTATGATGTATCCAAAAGTAATCAATAATTTAGAAGAGAGCAATATCCATATTCGCATCAAATCAGATTCATGGGGAGATCACGAAATTGAAAAAATCAATTCTATGATAAGAGAATTATATGAAAAATATGTCTAAAAGAGACATCATGGAATAATTCGAAAGTGTTAATTTGAGAAATACTAGAAAGAAGATATGTCTTATGAGATAGAATGGCATGGAAATTTTTATGGTATTTCATGGGCATATGAAAAAGATAGACTAGTAGTATCGATGGTATTTGAAGATAAAAAAGAAGCAGTAGAAATTGCAAAAAACATTGAAGATTGGAGTGATAAATTTACAAGATTAACAATTGTAGAAAAAGAAAATGGAGAGTATTCTATTTGCTGCTATCAAGATCCACAAATTTCTAAAAGTGCAAAAAATATTGGATTGTATCGTACAGGGATGCCACAAAGTGGAGGGTATCAACAAGTTAAACCAATGATTGAAAAAAAATCTCCACTAGTACAGATTGCACATGCAGAAGATGTAAGAGATATGAACACATACGAGCAAATATCACGACTAGTACCAATGAGGAAATATCGAATAATTTCAGAAAAGGATTTGAAAAAACAAGAATTCTTTTATGAAAAAGAGGCAGAAAAACACACTCAGAAAAAATAGTTCCAAAGATTCTAAATTAGGCATAAAACAAGCTCTAATGGCTCAAAATCATGTCGAAAATTATTGAATTAAAGCGTCCCAGTATGGTTTTGCTTTGTTTGGGTCTAATAATGACTTTAATTGGAATTACAATATTTTTGAACCCTCAAGATGATACTACTAACATTATTTTTCTAAGCCTATTTGGTGGAGGTTTATTCATTTCTGGATTGAGTATCTCCATACTTAATCAGATAAGAAAACAAAAAAAGCAATCATAAATTTATTTTTAAAAGTATGGTATTTTAAGACCGAATTAGATAAAAAAAGAAATGACTGAATTCAAACTTCAAGGTTCAGGAGGTTATATCATAGCAGACATAACAGAAGAGCAAGCAAAAAAAGCAGATCTAGGAGTTGGAAAATTATTTTTAGCTCCAATTGGAAAACTTGAAGAAGGGAAAATGAAAAAACATTACTGTAAAAATTGTGAAACTGAATTCGGCAATCCACCAAAGATTCACCTGGAAGAAAACACCAATGAGCAAGTATCGGATAATTTGATTCTAGTAGAAAGAGGTCAATACACATGTGAAAAATGTAGTTCCATAATCGGAGAATACAGAGTATTTAAAAAACAAGATGAATCTGATGAAGCAGGCAATGCAAGACCTAGCAATTAAGTAATACATTTCAAAACAATATCCTTAAGTTTAGAAATAATTCAACTAAGTCATGGTAAGTGTTTTGTTTAAGATAAAATGTGAAAAAGGTCATAAATCCAATGCACTGATTTGGGACAATCAAAGTATTGAAAGCTACATATCGAGCAAAAAATGTAATAGTTGTGGATCACCATTACACAAGTTCACCAATTAATTAAAAATAAAATAAACACTATATTTCAGAAAAGGTGTAAATTTAATGGATAAATATAAAGAATTACTTAATAGTAGAATTTGGATATTAAAAACATGGATTCAAAAAAAGAGCCTGAAAAATTATATCCATCAGGGTATGAACCAAAAGAGAGCAATAACGCGGATAGTAGCTCAGATACCAACGTAAGAAATCAATTATTAAATCAAATACTAAAATCATCACCTACCGAATTTATCAACACAGATTTATTCACTGTAATGTCAAAAAGACGTTCAACTAGAAAATTTACAGATAAAATTGTAGAGACAGTAAAAATAGATAAAATAATTGCGGCTGCAGACACAGCACCTACCGCTGGAAATTTTCAAGGTTTTGAAATATTTTATGTGAAGAGTCCAGAAAAAAAGCAGCAGTTAATCGAGGCGTGTAATAATCAACCATATGTAAATGCCCCACTAGTATTGGTGTTTTGTAAAAATCCATCAAGGGTAAAAATGAATTTTCCAGAAGAAATACTCAAAAAATTTGCCATACAAGATGCAACACTAGCTGCTGCATATTCTCAGCTAGCAGCTCAAGCATTAGGTCTGAGTTCAATATGGATTGGGATGTTTGATGAACAGAAAGTGATGAAGGTGATCAATACCGATTTAATTCCATCATCAATTTTATGTGTAGGATATCCAAAGCAGAATAAATTCCCAAAACCAAGAAGAAATCTCAAAGAAATAGTACATGCAGTATGGTGACAAATTAGCACATACTAACAAAAATTATCTACGAATAAAATTCAAAAAAAATTATTTTTTTTCTGTAATTCGTTTTTTATCTCTGCATATGCCACATAGATAATTTTTTTTGAAAAGTTCGATTTCTTTTTTGAAAGATTCAGACCTAAAATAACTCTCAGACGTTTTCATTCCACCCGGTACTTTTTTTTGGCATTTTGTGCATTTAAGATTCAGATGAAAGCTGATTTTTCTTTCATTTTTATCAATCTTACCGATAATCATCACAATATCAAATGTTTGAATATTTTATAACATATACAAATCTTAAGCAATTTTTTCATCATAATTACGGGTTTTTTACAAATGATTATTCATGATCATATATCATTACAAAATAATTAAGAAAATTTAGCCGGAATTATCATTCATATGTCGATAATGGTAATGACATCTTTTGTTGCAGAACCAATCAAGCCCCCCCAAATATTCCACACGATCAGATTTTCCACAGTATTTGCATTTTATGGTATGCTTCATACTCTTTACATTTTTCATATGGTTCCTTTACTGATAACAGATTATTGTTCCTTATCTTTTCTTTGTAAATTGGTTTTTTTATTTTTCTTTCTAAGTATATTTTAAGGAAAAAATTAGCAGTGTTGAGCATTAAACTTAGAAAAAAAGGGTGATGAACACACAGATTCAAGTCAAATTTAAGCAAGTAACATGTAGAGAAAATAATGGAATTTTTTCAAACAGAAGAGCCTGATATAGAAAAACCAATAATAATTGCAGCCATGCAAGATATGGGAAATGTAGGCAGTATTGTGGTGAATTTTATCAACGATAGCCTGAGAACAAAGAAATTTAGAATTGCAAAGACACCATATCCCACATATGTTGTAGATATTGGAGGACACATAGAACTACCAAATGAAAGTTGGGAGTACAAATATTCTGACGGATTGATTGTTTTTGGAGGAGGAACTGGTCAGCCACAGGATAGTCAAGAGTTGTATGCTCTTTGTCAAGATGTCATAGACATTTCAAAAAAATATTCTGCTAAATTCATCTATACACTTGGAGGTTTTCACACAAATAGGGTATTAGATAAAAATCCCAAAACGTTTGTTACAACTACGTCGTCGGAATTAACAAAACAAATGCAGGGATTAGGTGTTTTTACAACACCTCAAAGATCAATTATCACTGGGTTTAATGGTTTGATACTAGGTTTTGCAAAACAAAACGGTATTCAGGGGATGGGTATGTATGGAGAATTAAATCATCCAGAGATTCCACAATATAGAGCAGCAATTAGCATTATCAAAACATTAGAAAAATTAACTTACAGAAATCTAGGAGATACTGGTAAGTTAGAAATGATGGCACAAGATATTGAAAAAAACTTTGAAAATTAACTAAAAATTCTCATGACGCTTAATTTTTTAATTGCTTTAATTCGGTAGTATTTGTTGCAATTTACTCATCATATAGTACAAATTCCTGTAGCAATTCAAACAGAAATAGAAGGAATAAGATATTATCAAACCCCAGAAGGAAAGTTATATCCATCAATTACCACTGTATTATCTAAAACATCTGACATGTCAGGTCTTGACGAATGGAGAGAAAGGATTGGTACAGATGCAGCTGAGCAAATTATGAAAGATGCACAAATTCATGGGACAATGACTCATAAGCTATGCGAAGATTATCTTAACAATAAAGAATCAAATGGAGATTTTTTAGATATTCCAAAGAATCATTTTGAAAAATTAAAACCGTATCTACATAAAATGAATAATATTCAAGGAATAGAACTTCCGCTTTTTAGCGATGAATTTAAAATTGCAGGAACATGTGATTGTATAGCAGAGTACAACGGAGATTTGTCAATTATTGATTTTAAAACTAGCAGAAGTAGATTAATGGAGCATTATGACAAAGTTCAGAAATATTTCATGCAGGCAACAGCATATTCTTTAATGTGGAAAGAAAGAACAGGAATAGATATAGATCAAATTGTAATTATTGGGTCTGAAGAAACAGGAGACATTGTAGAATTTATCAAAATACCATTTGATTTCAAAGAAGTTTTAATTGAAAAAATAGAAGAATTTCACAAATTAGGTACAACATATCGTGAAACACTTTAGGTGAGATTCTAAACTATGCTTAAAATTAAGTTAGATTATCTCATAATTAGATAAAATGACTGATTTTATTCATGAACCATACAAAACGATCTTTGTAAGAGATTTGATAAAACTAAGTACTGACGATTTACTTAGTATGATGGCATCGCTTGAATCAGGTAGTGCATATTGGGTGGACGGAGTTCTTTTTGCATGTTTTGCAATGACAGAATCAGAAGAATTGGCAAAAAAAGAGATGCAAGGTATGACATATCTGGATAAAGTGGTGTTTGCAAAATATGACAAATATTCAAAGACTGCAAAACTTTCAACGAATATGGAAATTAATGTCCTAAATATGCAAAAAAGTCATTTGTATAGAGATTTGATATCATGGTTGAAAAAACAACCTATTTGGAATGAGTAGATTAGATTAACAAAATAGATTTTTTAGTATCGTTTCTTTATGAATGATAAATTGAATAAAGATGAATTAGAGATATTCATAACAGAATTCCCAAAGGATGGATTTAGCTTAGTTGATCAATTACAAGGAAGAGTACAGTTTGCTATACTGGATCAAATAAAACTCATGAAAACCTCAGGTATTGAATTTGAAGAGATCCAAAAGATAATTTTGAATAATGTTCAAAGAATCATAGAGAATTACAAATCTACAGAAGAATAGAAATTTTTTAAAATATCAGCTAATATCCATACAAAAAAGATTGTAAAAACAAACAAATGTTTAGAATTTACAGAACAGTGTTTTTATTTTATTATTCACATATATTTACAGGTAGTAATCAAATAATCCCAAACATCAATGGTATGTGAAAAGAGTGTTGATGCTCAGTTGTCAGTGGATAACTGATTGGTTTTGGTTACTATCTGATTTTTCCCGTAAATCAATAATTTTTTTGCAAATTATTCTGATGCACCGCATTTTGAACAAGTCCAAACAACTTGAAACATTTGTGCCTGTCGGGTCATAGAATTTCCACATATTTTACAAGTTTTAGAATCTCTAGTGGACATTATCGGTATTCATCTCCACAATCACCAATTCTATCAAATAAATTATTTGATTTTTTAGTAACTGAATTAATCAAGATAAGATCTTCAGAGTCCAAATTCACACCAAATACACGAAGATTGTCTTCCCTATGTTCAGAAATTCCAAGTCGTGTGCCAATAATAATTCCTGCAACTGCAGGTTTATCTAAAATAAATTTTGCAGCAACATTTGAAATACTAGAATCATGTTTTTTTGAAATCTTTGATAAAACTGATAATAATTCTTGAAATAGTGCCCACCCGCCCCATGCATTGATCATGTCATAGTATTTTTGTAGGCTAGCAGTAATCAAGTCTGATCTACGAGGTTCAGGAGAGTCCAAGTATTTTTCAGAAAAAAATCCTCCTAACAAAGTGCCATATGTGAGAAGTGAGATTCCATGTTTTTGGCAAAATGGAACCATTGATTTTTCAGCCCTTTGATCTAGAATAGAATACTGTATTTGGTTGGATACGAGTTTAATTCCTTTGTCAATCATAATTTTAATTCGTTGTGTATCAAAGTTTGTTAGTCCAAGATGTTTGATTTTTCCCTCATCATGCATTTTTGAAAGATGGTTAAGTGCATCAAGATAATTTAGATTATTGTAATCCCACCAATGAAATTGAATTAAATCAAGAGAATCAGTATTCATTTTCTTTAAAGATTGATCTACATAATATTCTACAATGGATTTGGTCATAGGTCCAGGATTTGGCACGAACTTTGTAAGAGACTGAGAGTTTTTCAATTCTTTTGTAGATAACCGTTTTCGAAATTCTCCAACAAATGATTCAGCAGGACCATAAATGTCTGCCAAGTCCCAAGTTGTAAATCCAGCTTTATGATATTCTAGCATCTCTGAAATTGCCGATTCTCGATTTATCTGTCCATGACTTCCAGATACCTGCCACATTCCATTTAAGATTCTACAAATAGTGAGATCTTCTGCAAGAGGGATTTTTGCAATAGTCATGATTTTGTAGAAATTTACACTTTATTTAATGAATATACAATGCAGAGAATTTTAGCCATAATGAAATTTATGAACAATTTATTTAAGAACTGCAATTACAACATTACAACATGGTTCATTATTACATTAAAAAAATAAAACGGGTATCTGAAAAACCACATACATGTGTAAATTGTAATAGGGAAAACATGGTAGAAGATGCGGTTTTAGCTTCAACTGGACCAACTCAAGAAAACACTGACTATACACCATCAATTCTATGTATAGATTGTGAAACATTGATGATAATTACTACCCAGCCAGGTGCAGGGTTAGGATTACAAGCATCTGTTGGGAATGAATTATCAATGAGAAATTAATCCTAGAAAAATATACTTGAATTTGACATACAAAATATTTTGAAAAACTAGACGTGTCTAATTAATTTAAAAGCATCATCATCTATCAAGACAAAGTATCAATTGAACAAAATATTTTTTCTATTAATTCCACTTGCACTTTCAGGTTTCATTCATCTCTGGAATCCAGTAGGATACCCAGATGTATTTTTTGATGAGGGGATTTACATGCGAAGAGCAGTTGACCTTCTTAACACCGGAAATCCTCAAGAAGGTAATGTGTATGACCACCCATACTTTGGTCAGATTGTAATAGCATCAATTCTTTATGCAACAAATTATTCTGATTTTAAAACATCTACTGATTCAGATTCATTACAATCCCTATACCTGATTCCTAGAATATTCATGGGAATATTAGCAGTTGTAGATACATTTCTAATTTATAAAATTGTTCAAATCAGATATGGCACAATATCTGCATTTTTATCAGCAGCATTATTTGCGGTATTACCGTTTACTTGGATTTTTAAAAGAATTCTACTTGATTCAATTTTAATTCCATTGATACTAGGCGCAATTTTAATTGCACTTTATTCTGCTAAAACAAAACATAGTTCAATTTTGATTACTTTTTCAGGGGCATTAATGGGTCTGGCAGTATTTACAAAAATACCAGCATTTACAATGATATTTGTAGTTGCATGGATTGTATACAATAACAGAAAAAAATTCTCCGATGTGATATTATTATTAATTCCATTTTTATTAATTCCTTTGATTTGGCCTCTTAATGCAATAATGCTTAATCAATTTGATCTTTGGCAACAAGGAGTGTTATGGCAGACACAGAGAACAAACAGTATACTAGACATATTTGGATTTTTTGCAGTCATTGATCCTTTGATGTTCGTATTGGGCTTATCTGGAATAGTTTTTGCAGTATTACGTAAAGATAAGTTTCTCTTATTTTGGTTTATTCCCTTTGTAGTATTTCTTAGTGTAGTTGGATACAAACAGTATTTTCATTGGATGATGATTGTTCCAGTTTTGTGTATTAGTGCAGGAATATGGATAGAGTCAATTCACAAGGAGGGTAAAATGAAGAAGTATGTTTATTTTGGAATTATATCAGCAGTATTTGTTTTCGGTTTTACTAGTACAGCACTTTTGATAATCAACGATATATCAAAAAATCAGTTTGAAGCACTTTCTTATGTATTGAATAATTATGATGATAATGTAACAGTTCTTGCAAGTCCTGTGTATACGTGGATATTATATGATGTATTTAAAAAAGAAAATGTACCAGAAGATTATTCGTTTATTTTGTTTTATCCATCAAGTACAGAAAAAATGGTAATAATGGCTGACAGTCATTATAGAATCGATTTTGTACGAGGTCCTCAATTACAAAACATATTAAATAATTCCACAGTTGTACAAACTTTTGATGAGACTACAAAGTTTAATTCTAAAATATACCCATACACAAACATGCAGGCTACAGAAGAAGCAACGAAAATTGAGATTCTTGAGTGGGTTAAGTAAAGAATAACAATCAAAAATTACCTATTTGATAATACAGAATTTTGTATTTTTTGAGACATACTAAAGGTAATATTCATTTTTGATTGATATTTGGCATGGATGATAATTGCTTATGTGATTGCCATTTAGATGATGCCATGATTTGCCTTAACTGTGTGGAACAGCATGTTGAAATACCAATATCAAAAAATAGTTAGATTAGTCAGTATTATTGCTTAGAATTAGCATAAAACAGTCAAATTTTTCAACTTAAAAATTTATTATGAGATGATTTGGCATACCACGTATTGTCAAGTACAGTAAATGCTGAGGTATCAATAGTAATTCCTACCTACAATGAATCAGAAAACATCAAAGGAATACTACATCTAATCAAAGAGCATTTGCCAATAAATACAGCCGTTGAGGCAATAGTAGTAGACGATAACTCACCTGACGGTACAGGCAAGATCGCTGAAGATTATTTTGAATCATTAAAGGAAAAAACAAGATACACAGTTAGCGTGATTAATCGAAAAACAAGAGAGGGATTAAGCTCTGCAATATTAAACGGAATTCAACAAGCAAAAGGAAAAATAATTATCGTGATGGACAGTGATTTTTCTCATCCTCCACAACTTATACCAAAACTAGTAGATGTTTTAAAACAATCAAAAACAGACATTGTAGTTGCTTCCAGATATCTAAACGGTGGATCAATACAAGGGTGGTCATTGAAACGAAAAATGATAAGCAAAGTTGCAACTGTAATTGCAAAGCAAGGTTTGGGAATAAAAGAATCTGATCCGATGTCAGGATTTTTTGCATTTAACAAAGACATAATCAAAGGAATTAATTTTGATGCTATTGGGTACAAATTTCTATTGGAGATGATTGTAAAAGCAAGAGGAGTATCAATTAAAGAAATTCCATACACGTTTCTAGATAGACAAAAAGGGAAGAGCAAGCTTGGTCCAAAAACAATTTTAGAGTTTACTCATGCAGTATGGAATCTTTACAGATATGGAAAGAAAGAACAAAGAAATGAAAAAAGAACATCAGTAAGATTCGTGTCAAAGGCTGCAAGATTCTTTTCAGTTGGAGCATCAGGCTTACTAGTAAATTATCTAATGTCCATGTTATTTACAACTAGTTTTAACATGTGGTATCTTCATGCAACTATACTTGGAATCATTGTTTCAATTAGTAGTAACTTTGTTTTGAACAAGTATTGGACATTTGAAGATAGAGAATTCACACCGAAAAGAACCATCATTCAATATGGTAAATTTGCAGGGTTTAGTTCTATTGGAGCACTAGTTCAACTTGGATTAGTATATTATCTAGTTGATGAGATATCAATTTCATATCCAATTGCGCTTGTATCAGCAGTGGCAACTGCAGCATTTAGCAACTTCATTTTAAATAAAAAATGGACTTTTAAAGAAAAAGTTTGGAGTTAGAAGCACCTCAAACATTCCAATTATTTAGAACTGATTAATACTAATTTTTAATTTAAAGAAGGTTTGAATACTAAGAATGCATACATAGTTTATGGTATTAGGAGTCATAATTACGGTAGGAATTGCAGTTGTGGTAGTCCTAATCATAATAAAATTACTTCGAGATCCTAATATTGGAAAAAACACCAATAAAACAAAACAATGCATTGCATGTGGGAATAAAACAAATTCGTTAATTTGTGAATTTTGTAAAAAAAATGCTAAATCTTTAAGGTAAAATCAAAAAACACCAATCAAAACTAATCCCATCAGGATTAGCAAAACTCCACCAAGTAAAACCAATAGATTGTTTTTAGACATAAACAATCTTGGTTAAACTAGTATATGAAAGTCATTTTATGAATTCAATTTAGAATTATTGTAATGCATAATGAATATCACAGAATAAAGCTGTTCCATAAGGTAGGGTCTTGGCAGTTATACAGCATCCATCTTGAATTCCTTTACCACAAATATAGCACTCTACTTCAGAAACACTGGATTTTACCTCAGGTATTTTTTTGAAATAAAGATCCTGCATTAACGAAGATGTTGATCCTTGCATTGACATCTATCATACGATCCATTATCATATAAAGGTACCGTACTATACCGTAATAGGCTCAATATGGAATAAAAATCAAAATAAAGACAGACAAAATATCAAATCAATTTAAATAATAAACAAGTAAAATTTTGTCTATGGGTGGACACCTTTGGAAAGTCTCAACCGAAAGTAATACCCCTAGAGTTAACTGAAAATCAATTTCAAATATACAATAAAATTTCCAGAAACTATTCACATTCATTTCTATTTGAATCATTAACTGGTCCAGAAGTACTAGCTGAAACATCAGTGATGGGATTTGATCCTAAAATAATTTTCAAAGGATATACAGATAAAGTTGAAATCACAAAAGATGGAAAAACAGAGACGATAAAAACAAATGAACCATTCAAAGAAATAAAAAAATTACTAGGAAAATCAGAAGACCAAAGTTATAGATATTTGGGAGGGGCAGTAGGAGTTGTAAATTATGATGCAATAAGGCTAGTTGAAAATATTCCAGATACACACAATTCACCACAACCACTAATGGAGTTTGGAATTTATGATGACGGAATATTGTATGATAACATCCACAAGAAATTATTTTATTTTTATCATGACACAAATAGATTTGAACGATTCAAAATGAGTGATGATTCATTTGAAGATTTCAAAGCAACTGAAATAACGCCAAACATGAATAAAGAAAAATTCTCAAATATTGTAAACAAGGCAAAACAGTACATTCATGATGGCGATATCTTTCAAGTGGTGTTATCTAGAAAATTCATATTTGATAAAAAGGGAGATGATTTAACATTATACAAGACACTACGTAAACTAAATCCATCACCGTACATGTATCATCTAAAGCAAGATACAAAAACAATCATTGGTGCATCACCAGAAATGTTAGTCAGAATTACAAACGACAAAGTAGAAACATTTCCAATTGCTGGAACTAGAAAAATCACAGACGATGAAGAAAAGAACAAACAATTGGCATACGAATTATTGCATGATGAAAAAGAATTAGCAGAGCATACAATGTTAGTAGACTTGGGTAGAAATGATATTGGCAGGGTATGCAAGTATGGAACAGTTCATACCGAAGAGTTGATGGAGATAAAACGCTTTAGCCATGTACAGCACATAATTACACATGTTGTAGGCAATTTAGCACCAGAAAATGATATGTTTGATGCATTTAAGGCAGTATTTCCTGCTGGAACCGTATCAGGAGCTCCTAAAGTCAGAGCTATGGAGATAATAGAAGAATTGGAATTAGAGTCACGTGGACCATATGCAGGAGCGGTTGGGTATTTTTCATTTAACGGGTGTTGTGATTTTGCAATTGCCATTAGAAGCATATTCATTGATGGAAACAAAGGGTTTGTACAATCAGGTGCAGGCATAGTTTCAGATTCAGTTGCAGAAAACGAATTCATAGAAACAGAACACAAAGCTGGAGCGATGCTTCAAGCACTAAAGGAGGCAACTAAATGAAATTTCTGATCATAGACAATTATGATTCTTTTGTATACAATATTGCTCAGTATTTAGGAGAGCTTGGAGTAGATTCAGATGTTATTAGAAATGACAAGATAACAGTAGAGCAAATTAAACAAAATAAATATGATGCAATAATTATTTCTCCTGGGCCTGGAACACCATCAGATAGAAAATATTTTGGTGTATGCGGTGATGTAATAAAAGACATTGGACCAATCACTCCAATACTAGGAGTGTGTTTAGGTCACCAAGGAATCATTGAAGCATTTGGAGGAAAAGTCACAAATGCAGGATGTGTACGTCATGGAAAGACAAGTCCTGTGGGTCATACAAACTCGGAACTATTCAAAGATGTTAAAAATCCATTTAGAGCAACAAGATACCATTCACTTGTAGGAGACAAAACAATAATTCCAGATGCATTAGAAGTCACAGCGGTTGCAGCTGATGACGGAGAGGTCATGGCAGTCAGACATAAAAAATATCTAATAGAGGGAGTTCAGTTTCATCCCGAATCAATAATGACAGAGGACGGAAAAAGGATTCTTGCAAATTTCATAAAACAGGTGAAAAGTAAAAAATGATCTCCGAGTTAATTTCAAAATTGGAGCAAAAAACAGATCTAACATATGATCAAATGAATTTAGTAATGAAAGAGATTTTATCAGGTAAAACAAATGATAAAGAAAATTTTGATTTTCTATCATCTCTTACTGAAAAGGGAGAGACTGATGATGAATTACTAGGCATGTTAGATAAGATGAGAGCGTTTTCTCTAAAAATTGAGCCTAAAAACAAAGGTAGGGTCATAGATATGTGTGGTACTGGAGGAGACAATCTTCAAACATTCAACATATCCACTGCTGCCTCTTTTGTTGTCACTGCAGCAGGTGGCATAGTAGCAAAACATGGAAATCGTTCTAGCTCAGGAGTTTCAGGGAGTGCAGATGTTTTTGAGTATTTCGGATATGACCTTAATGCAGAACCAACTAAAATTGCACAAATACTTGAAAAACACAACATATGTTTTATGTTTGCACAAAAATTTCATCCAGCAATGAAATATGTCGTAAATGCAAGAAAACAATTAGCAAAAAGATCAGCATTTAATCTATTGGGACCATTATCAAATCCAGCAAATGTGAAAAATCAAATGATAGGAGTATACTCTGTAGAGTTTTTAGAAAGACTACCATTAATCTTAAAAAGAAATGGAGCAGAAAACATTATGACAGTTCGTTCAGATGACGGAATGGATGAGTTTTCAACTAGTGCAAAAAATAGAGTTTGTATTTTAAGAAATGATAAAGTGTTGATGAATTCAATTGATCCTGAAGTGGTAGGGTTGCACAAATCAAAATTAAAAGATATTCAAATCAAGACTAAAGAAGAAGCAATAAAATCATTTGTCAAAGTATTAAACAACACTGCAAACCAAAGCATGATAGAGACAACTGCACTTAATGCAGCTGGTGGATTGATTGTTGCAGGAATTTCAAATAACTTTGAGGAAGGAGTAGAATTGGCATTAAACACAATTAAAGATGGTAAAGCATTCAAACTCTTAGAAAGATTTGTTTCAGATACTGGAAATATTTCAAAACTAACGGAGATTGGATAATGGCAGAAAACATTCTTAGAAAATTAGTAAATAACTCACAAGCTGCAATTGATGATGGAGTATACAATCTAGATATAAAATTAGAAAAATCAAATAAAGACTTTTTACAAATTATAAAATCAAATAATCATGCAACGTTGCTTACTGAGATCAAGTTTTCATCACCATCTTTAGGTAAAATCAGAACATTGACAAACCCTGCAAGTATTGCAAAACAAATGATTGCCGGAGGTGCAAAAGCACTATCAATACTCACTCAGCCTCATTTGTTTAATGGATCTCCAGATTACTTTATCCAGGTTAGACAGGCAGTAGATGTTCCATTATTAATGAAAGATATCATGATTGATACAATACAGATTGATGCTGCAGAAAAAATTGGTGCGGATTACATGTTGGTTATCCAATCATTATTTGATCAAGAGTTTCTCAAAGACATTGATGAATTTATTGGGTATGGTCACAAAAAGGGATTAAAAATTCTACTAGAAGTACACACAAAACAAGAGTTTCAAAATGCATTAAAAACAGAAGCAGATCTAATTGGAATCAACAATAGAAATCTAGACACACTTGAGATAGATCTAAAAACTACAGAAAGAGTACTTGAAGGATACAAAAAGACACGACCCATCATATCTGAGAGTGGTATTGAAACACCTGAGGATATCCAATATCTAAAAAAGTGTGGAGCTGATGCATTCCTAATAGGTTCAAGTATAATGAAAAGCGATAATATCGAAGAGAATGTCAGAAAATTGGTGAATACATATTGAAATATCCTAAAGACGGAAGATTTGGAGAGTTTGGCGGAAAATACATTCCAGAGACATTGGTTCCTGCAATTGAAGAACTAGAAGAGAATTATCTTAAATTCAAAGACAATAAAGATTTCAAAAAAGAGTTAGACTATTACCTCAAACAGTATGCTGGAAGACCAACCCCGTTATACTATGCAAAAAATTTGTCAGAAAAATGTGGAGGTGCTAAAATCTATCTAAAAAGAGAAGACCTGTTACATGGAGGAGCTCATAAAATTAACAATACATTAGGCCAAGCATTACTTGCAAAAAAAATGAACAAAAAAAGAATCATTGCAGAAACAGGAGCAGGTCAACATGGGGTTGCAACTGCTATGGCATGCGCAGTTTTGGGAATTAAATCAGAGGTATACATGGGATACAAAGACACCATACGCCAAAAATTAAACGTGTATAGAATGAATATGCTTGGTTCTAAAGTACATCCAGTAAAATCAGGCTCCAAGACACTCAAAGATGCAATCAATGAAGCAATCAGAGACTGGATTACAAATGTTGAATCAACGTATTATTTACTAGGTTCTACTGTTGGTCCTCACCCATATCCTGTAATGGTAAGAGATTTTCAAAGTGTGATAGGAGAAGAAATCAAAGTACAAATGAAAAAAATAACAAACAAAGTACCTGATACAGTAATCGCATGTGTTGGTGGAGGATCTAACGCAATTGGAACATTTTATCCACTTGTAGACACAAATGCAGAGATCATCGGAGTGGAAGCAGCAGGTAAAGGATTAAAATCAAAATACCATTCTGCAACTCTCTCGGCTGGGAGCAAGGGAGTATTACATGGAATGATGACATATTTGTTACAAGATGAAGAAGGACAAATTACAGAAACACACAGCATATCAGCTGGATTGGATTATCCCGGTGTGGGTCCAGAGCACTCTTATCTTAAGGACATTAAGAGAGTAAAGTATCATTCTGCAACAGATGCAGAAGTAATTGATGCGTTTTTGATGCTAACAAGAACTGAGGGAATTATTCCCGCACTTGAATCAGCACATGCAATAGCTGAAGCAATGAAAATTGCAAAGAAGAGTAAAAAATCAGAATCAATAGTAGTTACACTTTCTGGAAGAGGAGACAAAGATGTTGAAGAAGTACAAAATTATCTGAATAAACATGGCAAGAATTAAAGAAAAATTTGCAGCATTGTCTGCAAAGAATGAAAAAGCGCTGATAGCATACATTATGGTGGGATACCCAAACGAAGCTGCAACCATGGCGTCAGTTAGAGGATTAATTCAAGGAGGAGCAGACATTATAGAATTAGGATTTCCATTTTCAGATCCACTAGCAGATGGACCCATCATTCAAAATGCAAGTACCATATCTCTTCAAAATGGAGCCAAAATCAGCAAATTTTTTGAGATTGTAAAGAAGATCAGAAAAGAAACAGATATTCCATTAATACTAATGACATATACCAATATTTTGTATCATAAAGGATATCAAAAATTTATCATTGAGGCTAAAAATGCAGGAATTGACGGATTGATTCTTCCTGACATGTCAATTGAGGAATCAAAAGAATATCTGGCAGCCACCAAAAATAAGATAGATACAATATTTTTGATATCACCAAACACGACAAAAACAAGAATTGAAAAAATTGCAAAATTATCTTCAGGATTCTTGTACCTAGTTGCAGTGTATGGAACTACGGGTGTAAAAACTGGAATTAAAAATTATACTCTTAAGGCCATTAAAGAAGTCAAAAAGATCACCAAAGAAAAGATTCCAGTAGGAGTAGGGTTTGGTGTTTCGACACCCGAAGATGTAAAAAAATACATCAAGACAGGAGCTGACGCAGTAATTGTAGGAAGTGCATTTTTAAAATTAATTGAGAAGACCCCACAAAATAAACTAGAGTCAAACATTTCAAAATTTACAAGAAGTCTAAAAAAAGAAACTAAGACATAGAGATCAGATCTATTAAGCTAAAGATGAGACATTTAGTATGTACAAATCATCCTCAATCTTTATTATCTTGTATTAGAATCGAGCATTTCGGAGGCAATTGTCTTGGATAAAAAGAAAAAATAATCTCAAAACAACTCATCTAACATAATGTTAAAACTATCAATCAATCCAAATCTATGACATCACAATCAAGATAATCTCTTTTTTATTTTCTAAACTCTTTTTATTCTAAATTTGTACTAATAACGAATCTTTCCACATTTCCTACAAGATAAAGTTCCATTAGAGGCATACTCATGACTACAAGGTTCAGGTTCAACCATCATGAATAAAATTCAAAAAATGGTAATATTATCAAAGAACAATGTAAACATTGAGTGTTCATTCAAAATCATTTTACATTGAATGTATTGTGATACGCTTTAAATTATCAAAAATGAGTTACAGATATCGAGTTTAAATATTCAAGTAAAACTGTGAAGATTATGAAACTGTTCCACAATAAGAAAAATGACTGCATTCAATGTGATGCAAAGTTTGACAATCATGAGGACCTAGTAAAGCATGTCAGACATGAACATCATAAGACTATTGTTAAATGCCAACATTGTGGTAAAGAATTCATTCATGAAAAAGATAGACTACACCACGCAAGAGAAGAGCACAAACATGCCCTAGAAGAACGTTCACGTAAAAAACTCTCATCCTGAAGAGTATAAGACCCAAAGCAGAGTAGATGCATTTAGAGCAAGATTTAGCGATAAATTATAAGTCGTCAAAGAATAGTGGTCTGTATTCTTAACATCTTTGGGGGGGAATTCAATCTCTGTTAAAGACCACTACCTAGATGTGCTCGTACAATATTAGGCATTGTTGAATAAAAAATAGATGCTAAAAAGTTCAAACATACGTTAAAAAAAATAAAAAATCCCATACACATGTTAGATCGCATCTAAGAGATATGGATCAACTGATTTTGTAATTAAAGCAGCAAAACATACAAAAACTAGATACTTGTTTTCTTGATGTGCAGACTAAATTTATTTTTGTTACAGGCGGGGTAATGTCAGGACTTGGTAAAGGGGTAACAACATCATCTATTGCAAAATTATTACAGTTAGCTGATCAAAAAGTATCATGTGTCAAAATAGATCCTTATTTGAATTATGATGCTGGTACAATGAATCCAGTAGCTCATGGAGAAGTCTTTGTCACTGAAGATGGTGGAGAATGTGACATGGACATTGGAAATTATGAGAGATTCCTAAATCAAAATATCCCAAAAAGTCACAACATTACTACAGCTCAAGTTTATTCTACAGTAATTGAAGCAGAAAGAAAAGGAGAGTACTTAGGAGCATGTGTTCAAATAATTCCCCATATTACAGATGAAATCAAAAATAGAATTAGAAAGATTGCAAAGGAAGAAAAACTTGATTTTTTGATTGTAGAATGTGGAGGTACAGTAGGAGATATTGAGTCACTTCCATTTTTGGAAGCTTTAAGACAGATGAGAGTAGAAGAGGGACCACAAAATGTAATTTTTGTTCATGTAACACTTGCACCATCACTAGACGTAGTAGGAGAGCAGAAAACTAAACCAACACAACATAGTGCACAAGAATTAAGAAGAATTGGTATTCAGCCAGATTTTTTGGCAGTAAGATGCAGTACACCATTAGAAGAAAGTACAAAGAAAAAAATTGCATTATTTACTAATGTCACAGCAAACGATGTATTATCATGTCATGATGTAAAATCAATTTTTCAAGTACCACAGATATTATATGATCAAGGAATAATGGATTCATTATTTACAAAATTTGGAAAAGTGGGCATGGTAAATGCATCCGCAAATTGGGATAAGTGGAACACCATTGCCGAATCAATGATTAATCATGAAGATCAAAAAGTAAGAATTGCAATGGTTGGAAAATATGTTACATTAGCAGATAGTTATGTTAGTGTTAATCATGCACTAAAACATGCAGGCGCTAAACTAGGAAAATCCATCATAATAGATTGGATAGATTCGGAATCAATTTCAGATTACAGTATTTTATCAAAATATGATGGAATATTAGTTCCAGGAGGATTTGGAGTTAGAGGAGCTGAGGGAATTATAAAGACTGCAAATTATGCAAGAGAGAAAAACATTCCATATCTTGGAATATGTTTTGGTTTTCAATTAGCAGCAATTGCATTTGGAAGAAATGTTTTGAAGTTAGATGATGCAAATTCTACTGAGATTAAACCTGAGACTAAAAATCCAGTAGTAGATTTACTTCCAGAACAAAAAACAATATCAGATATGGGTGGCTCATTAAGACTAGGAGCAAACGATATTGAAATTAAACCAAATACAATATCGCATAAAATTTACAATGCAGAAAGAATTAGCAAAAGACATAGACACAGATATGAAATAAACAAAAAATACATTCCAGAGTTTGAGAAAAATGGGTTAATTTTTTCTGCAGAAAGTGATAATGGTAAAAGGATGGAAATGCTAGAGATACCATCTCATAAATTCTACATCGGAGTTCAATTTCATCCAGAATTTAACAGTAGGCCGGGTTATCCCGAACAAGTTTTTGAAGCATTTGTTAAGGCTTCATCCCAAAAACAATAATCAGATATTAAAAATAAACATTCATTCAATTTTTGATATTTCATAGATTTTTTGACGAGCATCTCTAATTGAGACTTTCTTTTTTCACATACCCTTTTTTGAGCAAATGGCTAAGAGCTAATCGTACAGTTCTGTCGGGAAGTAAAGTCTTGTTTGCAAGATCTTTTTGTGTTAATGCGCCTTCATACTCCAAGGTTTTTAGCAATAATTTAGAGCTTGGAGGCATACTAAGTAGTTCTTCAGCTAGATGTACTTTCTTGGCAAGTGCAGAAATTGCAGTTGAATTTTTTTTGAGCCTAATTATTTTTGCCGGGGGTAAAAACTGAGTACACTCAACAGTGTTGGTTACTTTGTATCTATCCAATCCATCAAGAACAACTTCACAGTGTAGTCGAGCTGAAATGTCACTGATTTGGATAGAGCTTGTATTAGATACGATAATTGGTCTTCGTGTAATATCTAAAGAGTTTACAGAAATTATTTCAAAAACTCCAGAATCAGGAAACAGCATAGGGCCACCCGCAGACATTGAATACGCAGACGAGCCAATTGGTGTGGATACAATAATCCCGTCACTATTATCGTGCCATACTTCTTCGTCATTAACTCGCAAAGTATGCTCCATTAGCATGGCACTTCGTGATGAGAATACGGCAACGTCGTTTAAGACAGGATAGACATTCTTTCCGTCAATCTTTACTCCAATTCTTGGTACTTCTTCAACGGTATAGTTTTGTTTTTTTAAGATTTTAACATGAGAAGAAAACTCTCTAAGATCTATCTGAGCTAAAAATCCACTCGCTTCACCTTCACTTATTCCTAAAACAGGAGTTGTAGAATCAAATGATCTATGAAAATAATTTCTAACGCCTTTATCGCCACCTAATACTAAAATACAATCAACTAGTCTAGATTTAGATTTTGAAGTGATTACAAATGATTCAATTTCAGCATCATCTAAGATTTTTTTGATTGTTATTGCTGCAGATGCTGTTGTACCAGAACCATAGATTCCTATTTGCACAATGAAATGAAACTAGGAGTACAATAAAAGGATAAACGCTAAAAATAACTTCATTACCAAATTCTCAGATTCAATCTCATAACTTAACAATCTAATCAGTTTTTTCAAAAAAAACACACAAGAAAATATACCCATAGTCAACGTAAGATAATTGATTATGAGCAATCATGGATTGATCATAAGTTGAAAAATGGGACTGTCATCGGAATTCTTTCAGATACCGGTCTTAAGTCTTATTTTTCGTTGTATTTCATTTTATAAAATATCTAACAAAGTTACTATATGGATCTATATTTCACCAGATTATAGAAATAAGAAGCATTCGTTTCAATTGCATTTTTTGGTGGAATTTTTAACAGGCCTACTTGTTTTGAGTCAAGTGCAGCTTGTGCAGAACCTCCTGCAAAGCATAATGCCCAAAGAAAATCCTTTTCTTTTAACATGGTACAACAAAACGTTGCACAGAAAATATCTCCCAGTCCGGTTGTATCATAAACTTCTTTGTTAGGTAATGTTAAAGAATAAATCTTGTCCTTAACTAATAAAGAAACCTCAGTTTTGTTTGTCATGATTACATGTTCTACACCTTTTTTTTGTAATGCCTTCATCATCTCATCATGATTACCATCAACTAGCATTTGTGATTCTTCTGGATTTACTTTGATTGCATTTACCCCAGATAAATCAAGTTCAGTTTTTTTTAAAATGACATTATTATTAGAATCAACTTGTCTTAAAAATCCCTGAGGATCAACTAGTGTAAAACTAGAGTCTTTCTTTATTTTAGAAAACATTTCATTTGAAATTTCATGAAAAATTGGTGTTACTAACGACCCATCTGCATTGATTGATGTAAATTCTAAAGGAACACATTGATTTAGTAATTTCAGAGTTCTATCGGAGCCGGCAATATCAATGGCAAAACGTGTAGTTAGTTTATCAGATAAGGAATTTTCAAAATTTATTTTATTTTGAGTGAGATATTGCTGTGGAAAATCTTTACCGAATTTTGTGTATAAATCCACATCGAATTTAAGTTGTCTTGCAGTCAATCCACCATAGCATGCAGCACCGCCAATCTGTTCGTGTGTTGTGCCATCAATAGTAATTGAGTCTATTGCACAATGAGAAAATAATGCTAATTTCATCAGTCAGGGTTTCAATTAGTATAGATTTAGTTTTTTGCATTATATTTTTCAAAACAGTCATGGCATAAAATATTCCCTTTTGATATAACTAATTCCATATTTGACATACAGCAAGCATGACATAGCCCACGCATAACTATCAAAGAATTAGATCTAGGATTAAAATATGATGATTTT
>NZ_AHJG01000133.1:0-807 GCF_000241145.1 Candidatus Nitrosarchaeum limnium BG20
CTAGGCGTGATTGGCTCCAAAGAAGCAAAGGCAGTTTTAGAAAAAGCATTAAACGACCCAGAACCACCAGTAGTAGAATCAGCTGTGGTCGCATTATCAAATATTGAATTTATGGAAAAATTAAGCAAGAATGCAAAGTTTGCAAAACTAACAGGTGGATAAGATGAACTTTACATTAGGAATTATTGTTGCAGTTGGAATTTTAGTTGCAATTAGTTTGGTATTCATTTCGATGGATCCTGGATATGTTATACAACCAAAAATAAAACCCGTTGCATGTACAATGGAATATGCACCCGTCTGTGGTGTTGATGGTATCACTTATGGAAATTCATGTATGCTAAATGCAGCTAAAGTACAACTAGATCACACTGGAGAATGTGTTGCAGAAAAACCGTTACAGGAAGGTTGGACTAGAATTATATCTGCTACTGACCCTGGAATGGGACACGAATCACATCAACTTGCAATAGTTTTGCCTCCATCTGACAAAGTTTATTCTGGAACATTACATTATGATGCAACTGAGACAGTTCAACTAGTTAGTTTAGTTGGTCCACTAAAAGATGAAGATGTTAAAGGACAAGCAACATGGACTGTTGATGGAAAGACAAAATATTCTCTTACAATAATTACTCAAAACAGTACTAGTGGTGACTGGAAGTTTTCAGGTAACGCATTAGCAGTACACACAAAAAAGACAACTCCATTTACAGTTGATTACAAATTAGATTATACTGAAAAGACAACTTCTGAACTTGTCAAGACTGGAACAATTACATCTGTAACTGATCCTGGAATGGGACA
>NZ_AHJG01000132.1:0-2644 GCF_000241145.1 Candidatus Nitrosarchaeum limnium BG20
TTTGATAATAACCTAAGCAGATATCTTGCACAAAAAATGGATGTCGCAAATATTGTGCAAATAAAATCGGCAATAGGAGGAGGAGTGTTACTTGTAATTGCATTATTGATATTTAGAGTAGATATTAATTTGCAAGCAGAGCACATAATTCCGATTTTAGTTCTAGGTTCTGTTGGATTTGCAGCATCTCTATTCTTTTTCCTGCAGGGTTTAAAGAGAATAGGCACGGTTAGAACAATTACGATATTTTCAATGTCAGCAGTATTCGGTCTTGTGGCAGCTAGTGTATTCTTGGGAGAGCAGATTAGTTGGACTCAGATTACGGCTGCAGGAATTATGATTTTTGGAGTTTATCTTGTAAGTAGAAGAGAGATTGTCATACATCCAGCATAGATTGCTATCAGAGACTAGAATCAGTGCAACTCATTTTCTTTTTTTCTTGACTTTTTTTGGTATGCTCTTTTTCATTTTTACATACGTCAAGACAATCTTTAGTTGATGGGTCATTTTTGATACATAATCCATTGCCTCATCAAATTTGTCATTTTGAATTGCAAGAATTAGTCCATCAGAGTATATCTTAACATCATTTACTATGTTTTCAACATCATCTTTCATATCTTTATTGTTATTATTTTACAATTAATTGGATAATTGATTTTCATTGATGATAATTGCCTTGTGTTTTTTATTTGTTATAACATGTATAAATTCATGAAAAATGCACGTGACTACAAAAATACACCAAAGACAATAAAGTATGAATCAAGTTTAGCAGATATTTTAAAAAAAATCATCGATGAGAAAAAAAGTAGAATTTTAGTGACTGAAAACGATAAAGTTGTGGGTATTGTAACTGAAAAAGATTTAGGGTTTTTCCTACTAACTGATAAGACAGAAAGAAAACTAGATGAGATCCCATTGTCTGAAATTGTTAAAAAAATAATAACTGTTGATGAAAATACAAGTCTTGCAGAATGTGCCGAGATAATGCTAAGAAAATCAATTGGATCATTGGCGGTAAAATCAAACGATGATGTTGTTGGAATAATCACAAAAACAGATCTTGTAAGATATTTCACAAAAACACATTCTGGTGAGAAGATAGTTGGCGAGTACATGTCTCCTTATTATGCATGGCAGTATTTGGACACCCAACTATACCAAGTAGTGAAGAAGATGATTGATGAAAAAATATCCAGAATAATACTCCGAGATCATGATGAAACACCTGTGGGGATAATCACATTCAGAGACTTATTTGAGCTGGCGCTAAAACAAGGAAAGTATGAAAACGTTCTAGACAATACGGACCCAGTAATATCGGTAATATTTCCAAGAAAGGGATTCATTTCAGAAACAGGATTTGGAGGAAGTATCAAGGCAAGTGACATAATGAGTAAAGACATTGTTTCAGTAGATTATGATGAAGACTTGGCAAAGGCAGGCAAATTGTTGCTAGAAAAAAATATCAATGGTGCTGGAGTTTTATCAGGTCACGGCAATATCATTGGAATAATTAGTAAGACAGACATTGTCAAAGCACTTGCATTTTTGAAGTGATTCTAGAGACAAATTTAGAATTAAAGAAAAATGCTGAGAAAGAAAAAAATTACTTTCTCAACTTCATTGCCATTTTAGCAGCAATTCCCCAAGAGAACAAGGTAAACCCAATTGAGAATACCCCGCTTGTAAGTATCTCTGGGACTTGTCCCAAAGATAGGCTTTCAGAGGAATACACTGCTGCAACTATAGGCAAGGCAACCAAGCCTATTACTCCGAGTTTTGTCTTTGTATTCTCGGAGACATGTTGTATGCTGTATGTACTCATGCAAATAACAATGTGACAGTAGTAATTAGATAGGATCTAACTTTTTGCATCATTTTTGTTCAGATACTGAATGTTGTAGTGATTAGATTAGTTCATTTTCTGAACTAGTTTGAAAATTGTATGAGCCTAAACAAAATATATCAAATAAAATGTTATACGTTTTGTTTTTTGAATGTATTTTGCATGAAGCGATTAAAATCATCTTCATCAAATAATTGCCATCCCATCTTGTGTATATCAAGGTCATATGATCTATAATCTTCGATTATATCTCCAAACCACGCTCGATACATGTCCTCTTCTTGCTGTGCCTGCTCATGATTGTTGAAAAATTTCATCTCAATCCAATCAATATTACCATTTGTTCTTGCAGAAAAATCACAAAATGGTGAATTTGTAAGATACTCTTTCATATTTTCTAGTCGCTCAACAAAATCCTTTGGCGATGTAAATTTTACAGTTACAAGACGTAAAATTGGCATGTTAACCTGTTTGAGGTCAACCATTGCAGTATACCCATGAATTACTCCCATTTTTTCTAGTCGTGCAATTCTTTTACCCATTCCTCTTTCAGACATTTTGATTCCCATGCCTGCAAGTTTTTTGACAATGGTGCGTGTAGAGTCTCTAGCATTTGCAATAAGTAAATTGAGAATTTGTCTATCAATTGCATCCAAAGTAATTTCTTTTTGTGCTGTTATCGGTTCTGCCATTGTCATTGGTGAATCGTACCACTATGTAGTTTTACAAAGATACAATCCAGTGTTCAAAAATTGAACCAATTTTGTTAAAAAAATTCAAATGTAGAATCAA
>NZ_AHJG01000131.1:0-12476 GCF_000241145.1 Candidatus Nitrosarchaeum limnium BG20
AGATTCTAATCAAGACAATTATCGAACGAGTAGATCTAAGAGTGCAAAATTTCTAAAAAAGACTGAAAGTTTCTATTCCAATGGCTCTGAAAAATTTTATGCATCTCTTAAAGAAAAACTATTTGAAATTCTTGGTGGCAAAGTTTGTTCTAGTTGCGGATTTAAAGATGAAAGAGCTTTAGGCTTTAATCATGTAACTGATGGTGATGCTTTTGACAGTATTAGACGGAGTGGTTTTGCCTCGTCTTGGGGTAAGTATATTTCAGAACCTGAATTAGCAAAAAAAGATTTGAGAGTTCTCTGTTTAAACTGTAATGAAATTCGACAACCAGTAACTAAAACTGAATATAAAAAACCAAAAAATCCAAATAAAAAAAGCAGATACTTTCCTAGATGATATAATTAAAATCACCTTTGAGAATACATTAACACTTTAATTATAATAATTCATTTTTAAAACCATGGATAATGATTTCAAAGCCTTGGGGATTAGCCTTATAGTGATGGTAGGAATCACTGCATTTTATATAGCATTTTTACGTTAATTTCATCCTTTTACAATCTCTATATCTTCCCCAAAAATTTCTGTAGATAATATTTTATGTTCATTATCAATTACTGACTGAATAAAATCTGCAAATATTTCTACATGTGTTTCGTTTTTTAAAAGAACACTATGAGCTGATTTATCTTTTAATGCCACAACTACTTCGTTTTCAACTATGTTTAGAATAGCTTTGATGTATGTCTCGTTTGAATCTTTGATAAATAACAGACTCGATAACTTTTGAGCTTCATATTTTCCATCACAGCTAATTCGAATTTTCATTTATTCTCAAAAAGAAATTGGTCTATCTTGTCTTTTGCTTTTTCTCTTTTTATTTGATGGTCTGCAAGAAATTCATTTATTTTTTCGATCAAGATAGCTTTTAGTTCTCCTGTTAACATCTTTCCTGATTTATAATCATCATGGATCGACTTCAATTTGTTATCATTAGGTTCAAAAAATATTCTAAGATACTGATAGGATACATCAATATCTGGATTTCCACCATATTTTCTATGTTGTTCAATGTCTTGTTTACCTCCAGAAAATGCATGTTTGTTTATTTTTTTCTTAACCACATTTGGAGAATCTGTAGTGTAAATTGTTCCATTTTCATCTGAGGCTGACATTTTTCCTCCAGGTCCTGATAATCCTGGAATCATAATATTGTGAATTAAAGCTGGTTTTGGTTTTCCAATTTTTGGAGCAATATCACGAGTCAATCTAAAATGAGGATCTTGATCAACACCCAAAGGAATCAGTACTGGCTTGTCTTCAATAAAACAAGGTGCAGATTGTAACGATGTATAAAATATCATGCCAATATTGGTTTCATTTGTAAATCCAAACACTGCCTTTGTGTTTGAAAAATTAATTTTTTTTGCTACTTGGGCAGCAATTGGATATAATGTTTGAATGTTTTTTGTGTTGATGATTATTTTTGTATTCTTTGGATTAAATCCTAATGCAATAAAATCAAGAGCATTTTCATATGCAAATTTACTTGTCTCTTCTAATGTAAGATTCTGTTTTGAAAAGAATTTTTCATCATCTGTAAGTTGAAAATACATGTTTACTCCAAATTTGTCTTGAAGCCATTTTGAAAATACCCAAGGAACTAAATGACCAATATGCGTATGGCCTGATGGCCCCCTACCCGTATAGAGGAAAAATTTTTTACCTTTTTCATAATCATCTAAAATTCTATTAAAATCCCTATGTGAGAAAAAAATCCCCCTTCTTAACATAAAATGGTCTTCACCTGTGATTTTTTTGATCCTTTCTAGAATGTCAGATGAAATTTTTTCAGTACCGAATTTTTTGATTAATTTATCATAATCTATATCGCCTTCAACATGCCAAGGAGTTACAATAAAGTCATCAGCTGACATTCAATTTGACTTAGGTTAAGGTTTAAAAAGTCTTTTTCAGTCTCTCTGCTGTTGTCGCAAATCTTTCATGAGATTGAAAAAAAAATAATCACTTCACTTCAAAATAACCCGATACAAACTCCAGAAAAACTTGAAAAATCTACTAATCTATCACCTGATCAAATTAGAAGAGGAATAGAATGGCTTAAACTAAAAGATCTAGCTATTGTAAATGAGTCTCAAACTAGTAACATATCGCTTGGAAAAAATGGATTGGAATCTTTTCATAAAGGATTACCAGAAAGACGTTTACTTGAATTATTAAAAAATGAATCAAAAAATTTACAAGAACTCCAAAAAGAACTTGGTTCTGTTTTTGGCCCTGCAATGGGTTTGGCAAGAAAAAATAATTGGGTTGATACAGACGATGATAAAGTAATTTTAAAAAATTATTTGACAGAACTTCCAGGAGAAAAAACTTTAAAACAAATTGGAGAAAATAAAATTTCTAAAAACGAAGTTGATGTTAACGATTTATCTAATATTTTAAAAAGACCTGATTTTGTCGTGGAGGATATAATTAAAATTAAAGAAATATCCCTAACTGAAAATGCTAAATCTATAGAAATAACTCATGACTTATCCGGTGCAATTGATGTTGAATCAAAAGTACCAGGTGTATTTGTTGCTCGAACACATCCACTTAAGGATACAATAGATGAAATTCGTGAAATTTTTGTTACATTGGGTTTTACAGAGGTTATTGGTGAATTTACCCAACCCAGTTTCTGGAATTTTGATGCATTGTTTACTCCACAAGATCATCCTGCAAGAGAATTACAAGATACATTTTATCTTGATGGAATTTCTGCAAAAAAAATTGGAACTGTAGAACAAATTAGGAAAATTTCTGAATCACATAAAAAAAATTGGCGATATTATTGGGACATCAACGAAGCAAGAAAAATGGTTCTTAGAACCCATACTACATGTGTAACAATTAAACACCTTGCAGAGACAAAACCTGATGAATCTAGAATATTTTCACTTGGGCGTGTGTTTAGAAATGAAAAAGTTAGTTACAAACATCTTGTAGAATTTAATCAAATCGAAGGTGTTGTGGTAGGAAAAAATGCTACATTACGTGATTTAATGGGAATACAAAGAGAATTTTACCGACGAATTGGAATTACAAAAATAAAATTCTGGCCAACATTTTTCCCATATACTGAGCCTTCTTTACAAACAATGGTCTATAATGATAGGTTAGGAAAATGGGTGGAACTATTTGGCATGGGTATTTTTAGACCTGAAGTGACAAAGCCTCTCGGAATAACCAAACCTGTTTTAGCTTGGGGTGGAGGTATTGAAAGAATTGCTATGCTAAAGTATGGATTAGATGATGTTCGAGAGTTTTACAACAATAATCTAAGTTGGCTTAGGAGTGTAACAAAATGCCAGTAGTTGAATTATCTTATACTCGACTCCAAAAATTACTTGGAAAAATTTCTAAAAAACAAATCTCTGATAACCTTCCTTTTCTTGGTTTAGATATTGAGTCTGAAGATAATGATAAAGTCAGAATTGAATACAGTCCAAATAGACCTGATTATTCTACTGATTTGGGAATTGCACTTGGTTTACAGGGATTATTTGGAATTAAAGTTGGTGCAATAAAACTAAACATAAAAAAATCAAATGATTATGTCCTGTCTGTAAAACCATCTGTATCAAAAATCAGACCTTTTGTAACTGGCATTATTGCAAAAAATGGTAGAATTGATGATGAAATGATAAAACAACTGATGACCATGCAAGAAGATCTTCATTTTGGTATAGGGAGAAAAAGAAAAAAATCTTCCATCGGTATACATGACTTAGATAAAATATCATTTCCACTTACATACACTACTTCTAATAAAGATCACAAGTTCATTCCATTACATTCTGATAAAGAACTCTCGATATCTCAGATTCTTGAAACTACAGATATTGGAAAGGAGTATGGGTCAATCATCAAAAATTCTACTCAAGTTCCAGTCATTTTAGATTCAAAAAAACAAACTGTCTCTTTTCCACCAATCATTAATGCAGCAATAACAACAGTTACCACAAAAACAAGAAATCTTTTCGTAGAGGTTACTGGTATTAACAAAAACGATGCAGAAGATATGCTCTCAATTGTTGCAACCATACTTCAAACTGCTGGATTTTCTTTAATTTCTACAAAAATCTCTGGGGCTAAAAACACTTCACCAAAATTAGAGCCAAGAAAAATATCTGTAAATTCCATTCTAATCAATCAGATGTTAGGCACAAATCTTACAAATTCTCAAATTATTGCCTCTCTTAAAAAATCAAGATTGGATGCTATTCTCAAAGGAAAAAATATTATTTGTACCATCCCTCCATATCGTTTTGATATATTTGGTCCAATGGATTTAGTTGAAGAAGTAGCCTTAGGTTATGGAATACAAAATTTGGAGCCAATTTTATCTCCGTCTCAAACTTTGGGTCAAACAAATTCAATATCTGTAAAACTAAAATCACTTAGTCTAATTATGATAGGACTGGGATATACTGAGGTACTCAATTCAAGTTTGACAAGTAAAAAAGTTCTCTATGAAATGACTAATAGAGAACCTGTAAACATGATTTCTGTATTAGATTCAAAAAGTCAAGAACACACAATTCTACGAGACTCTATCATTCCAGAATTATTAGAAAATTTATCAAGAAACATTCATGCATCTTATCCACAAAAAATATTTGAAACAGGAAGTGTTTTTTCTAGAGGTAACCCAATCAATGAAGCAACAAGTTTTGCAGTAATTAGTGCACATCAAGATGCATCTTTTACTGAAATCAAATCTATTTTACAATCTGCTTTAAAAACTGGATTTAATTTGGAAATTGAAACAAAAACCTTTACACATCCAACTTTTGAAGAAGGAAGAACCGCATCAATTTCTGTAAATGGTAAAACCATTGGAGTAATAGGAGAAATTAATTCAAAAACAATTGAAAATTACAAAATTCGAGTTCCTGTAGTTGGATTTGAAATTTCTCTTTCAGGTTTGATATTTGATTGAATTTTTGATTTGTTGGAATTAATTATTTCTTGTTGTAATATTTCAATCGTTTGAATTATCTTTTTACTAAATTCCATACTCAATGTTATTTTTAATTTATTTAAAGAAACCACGAAAAATTATCTAGTGGTAAAATACAAACAACGGATCTTCTTCTTATGGCCAATTTTCTCAAAATTTCACCATTTTCTTTTTTAATTACAGTTTAGTTTGTTGATATTTCGTGATTTACTCAAAATTTGAGATATTCAGGTTTAATGGTTTTTAGCATAGCTCAATCTATAGTTAAACGCCCAAGAGCAGGCACACAGACGGATTAGGATGATGATGATCGTATTGATACCAATGATTTCTAATTCACCCAGGTGTGCTACAATATGGGCAACCCCGGTTAGAAAACCCAAGGAGGTTTCGGCTAAAATTACCAATGATCTTGCGCGAGTCAGAACCGGGGAACATTTACAATTTTTCAAAAACATAAAAGATCCTAAATTGGATTAAATTTGAAATTGGTTAATTATTGGTTAGCAAAACAGGAACCTTCAGGTCCTAGAGGTTATAATTTTGAAACTCTCAAAAAAGATAAGAAAACAGTTTGGGATGGTGTGCATAATAATCTAGCACTAAAACATATGCGAGAAATGAAAAAAGGGGATTTAGTTTTATTTTATCATACAGGTGATGAACGCCAGGCAGTAGGTATTATGGAAGTAGTTTCAGAACCATACCCAAATCCAAAAGAAGACAATAAACGATTCATTGTATTTGATGGTAAATATAAAAAATCATTAAAACGACCAGTCACTTTAGACGAAATGAAAAAGCAGAAAAAATTTCAAAATTGGGAACTTCTCCGCATTTCTAGATTGTCTGTAATGCCTGTTCCAAAGGATATTTGGAATACCATTTTAGATATTTCTCAAAACTAAATTCGGCACAATCGGTTTATTGATATAGTCGATTTGTTTAATGAATATATGGCAACAGCTTATGTTTTAATAAACTGTGAACTAGGTTCCGAAGAGTCTATCATACAACAACTCAAGGGTCTAGATGGTGTGAAGGAAGTTCATGGTACTTTCGGAGCATATGATATTTTGGCCAAGATTGAATCTGATACTGTTGAAAAACTCAGAGAAACAATTACCTGGAAGATTAGAAAAATTGAAAAGATTCGATCAACTCTAACCCTCATGGGTATTGAAGGCCAATCATAAACACTCTTTTTTCTTATCATGATTTTACATTTTATTTTTGTTGTAAAAGAAGAAGATCTTGAAAAGCGTAAACCAGAATTTGAATACGTAAAACAAATGGCAAATTTCTATAAAGTTTGGATTAAAAAAAATTTAACAAAGATTTTGATATACAATGCGATGAATTAATTACAAAACCAACAAGCATTCTTCAAAAATTAGATACACACACACTACTAAAAGATCATCAACAAAGAGGTAATCAAATTTACCATTTCTATCTTAGTCATTTTAAACCACTTTGGACAGATTGTACTTGTGAGGGATACCACGCTGAAAATTTTGGAATGATTTGGTGGCAACCTCTAAAAGATCATTCAGATACATTATTTCTTGCAGAAAAAAACTGCACTACAGTTTCTCATGAAATAACACATGAGCTATTACGAGCGTCAGGACATAAACGATTCATTGAAGATGTTCATGATATTTGGACTAAACATTTCTACGACCAATTAAATTTTGAACAATATGGAGCAGACTTTGAAGTTACTGAAGACAAACCCATGTTTCTTACAATCAACACATCAAGTCTTAAAATAAAATAATCTGTGACTAAGAAAAATCGTTACTTGATTTGAATTAACACTTTGTTACTGAATAAATATTGTTTTCAAAATTTGCAGTTTTAAAATCTAGTTTATTTTCTGGATCATTTGTTCTAGATTTACTTAAATTTTCAAGCTCAACTAGTGCATCCCCTCTAAATCCTACTGAAGATCCATAAATTGCATCATTTAACATGGTGCCATGCTCTCCTTTCTTAATGTCGTCTACCATATCATAAAATCTGATAGTCTCTTTTTTGTTTACTGGATTTCCAGTTGCTTTGTTGTGTGCGACTGCAATATACATCCCGTTATTTTTTACAGCTACCGGAATTTTGTGGTTTGTTCCACTTGCTCCAGGAATTGTTTCATTAACTAAAACTTCACACTTATGATACATACTTGAAACATATGCATAGAATCTATACTGAGCATATTTTCCTGCACCGTCTTCTTCGCATCCGACAAATACCTTGTGTAAAAGTTCTAAAGCCTCATCATTCATGCTTTGTAATCTGTCGTCTATCCTTCCTCTCTCTAAAAGTTCTGATTTGCATTCTTTTGCAATTAAAACTAAAATAAAATCCGGTAAATTATAATTTTTTAAAGCTGCCACAAATGCCCCTGCTTGCGACATTCCAAATTTTGGGAAACCTTTATTGACCATTTTTGCACCTCAACTTAGAAAACTTGTTACTACCTAACACTCAATTAATTAGTCGCTTTTAGTTTATAATTGTTAAGAAATTTACATGCCTATGCCAAAAATTTATGTAATTTTGAATTGCAAGTATTAAATCCCAGTTAAATTAATAAAATAATGTGGAAATAGATACAACTCCAGAATTAGTTAATCGTGTTTATGGTAAATTACGAGAAAACATTAAAAAATATCAAAAAATAGTTCAAAGACCATTAACACTTACTGAAAAAATACTTGCTGGACATTTTGAGCAGGTTACTGACAAAAATATTGATGATGGAAAAAACTATGTTTTCTTAATACCTGATAGAGTAGCATTACAAGATGTAACTGGCCAGATGGTGATGCTACAATTTATGCAAGCAGAACTTCAGAAAACAGCTCTGCCTACAACGGTACACTGTGATCATCTGATAAGAGCACAAATAGAAGGTGATGCCGATATGAAAATTGCTCTTGATGAAAATAGTGAAGTTTTCAAATTCCTACAATCTGCAGCAGCAAAATTTGGATGTGGCTTTTGGAAACCAGGTGCTGGAATAATTCATCAAGTTGTTCTTGAAAATTATGCATTTCCTGGCGGTTTAATGATTGGTACTGATTCTCATACTCCAAATGCAGGTGGTTTAGGGATGATAGCTATAGGAGTAGGTGGATTAGATGCAGCAGAAACAATGGCTGGAATGCCTTGGGAATTACTTTATCCTAAAAGAATCGGTGTAAAATTAACAGGTGCGCTAAACGGATGGACTGCTCCCAAAGATATCATACTCAAAGTAGCTGAAGAGTTGACTGTTTCAGGAGGAACAAATTCAATTGTTGAATATTTCGGACCTGGAACAAATACTATTAGCTGTACAGGAAAAGCCACTATTACCAATATGGGCGCTGAAATTGGTGCAACATGTTCTATTTTTCCATATGATCAAAGAATGGAAACATATCTAAAATCTACAAATCGTGAAAAAATTGCTGAACTGGCAAATCAAAATAAAGAATTACTTGTCGCAGATCCTGAAGTTGAATCAAACCCTGAAAAATTCTTTGATAAAATCATTGAGATTAATCTTTCAAAATTAGAGCCTCATATTGTTGGACCACACACACCTGATCTTGCAAGACCAATTTCTAATTTAGCTGATGATGTAAAGTCTAATCAATACATTGATCCAATATCTGTTGCATTAATTGGAAGCTGTACAAATTCATCTTATGAAGACATGTCAAGAGCTGCAAGTTTAGCTGAACAAGCAAAACTAAAAGGAATCAAATCAAAAATTCCTTTACTTGTAACACCTGGTTCAGAACAAATTCGAAGTACTATAGAACGAGATGGACAAATGAAATCATTAAAAGAAATTGGAGCTACCGTACTTGCAAACGCATGTGGCCCATGTATTGGTCAATGGGATAGACCAGAATTAAATGATGAAAAAAATACTATTGTAACTAGCTTTAATAGAAATTTTCCTGGTCGTAATGACGGTCATAGAAACACTCTGAATTTTATTGGTAGTCCGGAAATGATTATTGCACTTGCCTTAGGAGGAAGATTATCGTTTAATCCTCTAAAAGATGAATTAACTGCAGCAGATGGTACCAAATTCAAACTTGAACCACCAAAGCCAGCTCCTGAGATCCCAAAAAATGGATTTATTATTCCTAAAGGAATTTTTGTTGCCCCACCTGAAAATTCTAACAATCTTGAAGTGATAATTGATCCTAACAGTAAAAGACTCCAACGTTTAGAACCGTTTTCTCCATGGAATGGAAGAGATTTTGAAGATCTTCCTCTAATAGTTAAAGCAAAAGGAAAATGCACAACTGACCATATCTCACCTGCTGGTGCATGGTTGTCCCTTAGGGGTCACCTTGATAATCTCAGTGATAACATGCTTTTGGGTGCTGTTAATGCATTTAACGACGAAATCGGTAAAGGAAAAAATCTGTTGAATGATAAACTAGAATCATTTTCAAAAATTGCCAGAGAGTATAAAGAAAAAGGAATGAGGTGGGTAATTGTAGGTGATAACAATTATGGTGAAGGAAGTAGTAGAGAACATGCTGCAATGACTCCGAGATATTTGGGATGTGCAGCTGTTATAACAAAAAGCCTTGCTAGAATACATGAGACAAACTTGAAAAAACAAGGAATTCTAGCTTTGACTTTTAGTAATACTAATGATTATGATAAAATTCAAGAAGATGACAAGATTAGTCTTATTGATTTAAAGAATCTAGAACCACAAAAACCTGTAAGATGTGTAATCAAACACAAAGATGGAACCAAAGATGAAATCTCTCTTAATCATTCTTACAATCAATCTCAAATAGAATGGTTCAAAGCTGGCTCTGCACTAAATGTTTTGAGAAATAAATGATACTTTGACGTGGGGCCGACCGGAATCGAACCGGCGACCTACGGGTCACTACAGCTCCAAACTTACATCATCCGTGAGTCAGTTTAGCTTAGTTTACCTTTGGAGCCCTTAGCGGTGATCTATCGTATACACTGTCGCCCTACCAGGCTAGGCTACGACCCCACAATCAAGAATGAAATAGACTAGAATTTTAAGTTATTTTAACCAAGATTTATTTGCAATTAACCTTGATTTAGAACCGTTAAGAAAATCATGGTGAAACCAATTATTATAATTCTAGCAGCTATTCCTGCAATCATTGCAATTTTAATTGCTGTTCCATTACTTACAAAATCCGACATTCCATATTCTGCATCTAATCCAAATGATGTAGTTGAAATTGAATATACAAAATATCAATTAAAAAAAGTATCATTTGGAGTGACAGAAAGAATTGGAGCTCAAAAAACTGAAATTTTAACAATAAAAAATAATGGAGAAATGAAATACGCTGTAACTGAAGATGGTTATCCAAAACCTGATGTTAAATCAAATTTAGATGAGCAAACTCTTCGTAAATTAAAAGCATTGATTAAAGAAACTGGGTTTATTTCAATTCCAACTGAATCATTTCCTATTCGTGAAAATGTAACAGATTTTCAAAAATCAAATATCAAAATTATTCTAAATGGACGTATTAATGAAATCAATTGGCCAGAACAAAATGCAACTGATAAATTCATACCTCCGATAATTTCTATGGTAGAAACCCAACTTGATAAAATTACAGAACAAATTATTGAATAGGTACAAATAGTCTTTCAATAAAACTCAGAACATGCTTCCACTTTCTGGCGAAAGAATTACTGCAAAAGGAATCATTAAAGACAAATCTGATTCTGGTGATATTTTACGAGGAACTTCTACTTTAAAACGTGGCTTTGCCCATATGTTAAAAAATGGTGTAGTCATGGATGTTACTACTGTAGAGCAGGCTCAAATCGCAGAAGAAGCAGGAGCTGTATCTGTAATGGTTTTAGACAAATTACCATCAGATGTAAGAAAAGCAGGTGGCGTTGCTAGAACTGCAAGTATTAGAATTATTGAAGATATTATGGATTCAGTAACAATTCCGGTAATGGCAAAATGTAGAATTGGGCACGTCTATGAAGCAAAAGTTCTAGAAGAAACAGATGTTGATATGATAGATGAATCGGAAGTGTTAACACCAGCTGATGAACATCACCATATTTGGAAATGGGATTTTACAACTCCTTTTGTGAATGGTGCAAGATCTTTATCGGAAGCATTAAGAAGAATTGAAGAAGGTGCTGCAATGATTCGAACTAAAGGAGAACCTGGTACAGGAAATGTTGCTGAAGCAGTTACTCATATTAAAAAAGTAAATGATGAGTTACGAACAATAAAATCAATTTATGATTCTGGTGACAATCAGGATTTAGTTAGAATAGCAAGAGAATTCAAAGTATCTTATGATATAGTTGAAGAAACTGCAAAACTTGGACGATTACCCGTTGTTAATTTTGCAGCTGGAGGAATCGCAACACCAGCTGATGCTGCATATTTAATGTCTTTAGGATGTGATGGAATATTTGTTGGATCTGGAATTTTTAATGCAGATGATGCTCAGGAACGAGCAAGAGCAATTGTATTGGCAACAACTTTTTGGAATGAACCTGAAAAAGTAAAAGATGCACAAAAAATGATTGATGAAAGACAATCTATGTTGGGATTGGATGTGAAGACTTTGGAATTAAGAATGCAAGAGCGTGGAAGTTCAGCATGAGTATTACTGTAGGTATTTTAGCTATTCAGGGAGATGTTCAAGAAAATATTCTATCTACTGAAACAGCTCTAAAAGAATTAGGAGTAGAAGGTAAAGTTGTCAGTGTAAAGACAACTGAAGATATCTCTAAACTTGATGGTTTGATTATTCCTGGTGGTGAAAGTACTACAATAGGACAACTATCACTTGTAAATAGTTCTCTAAAATTAATGAAAGAAAAAATTGAAAAAGGAATGCCTGTCTTTGGAATATGTGCAGGCATGATCATGCTTTCAAAAACAGCTGATGATAGAGTTGTTGGAAAAACAGATCAACCTCTCTTAGATTTATTGGACATTAAACTGGAAAGAAACTCGTTTGGACGTCAAAAAGAGTCATTTGAAGCAAATATTTCTATGAATCCTATTGATATTCCAAAATTCAAAGGTGTTTTTATTAGAGCTCCATCTGTTTCTGATGTTGGCCCTGGGGTTGATGTTTTAGCAAAATTTAATGAAAAAATAATTGCTGTCAAAAAAGACAATATGTTAGGTGTGTCATTTCATCCTGAATTAACCAAAGATGTCTCATTACACAAATATTTTATAAATTTGATTAAAAAATCAAAAAACTAACCAACTGTGATGAGTTATACGTAATACTTTTTAATAATGATTTAAAATTTTTTTAAATGAAGACAAATTTTCTTTTTGCGAGTATTTTAATGGCCATTTTGATTAGTGGTGTATCTGGATTATTTATCATCGATAACGCATTTGCTCAAAATCTAAATGATGATGATTCTGATAATACT
>NZ_AHJG01000130.1:0-1052 GCF_000241145.1 Candidatus Nitrosarchaeum limnium BG20
GATTATCAGATTTTTTATAATTATTCTTTTCAGGAAGATCTACAAATGCAAAAGAGTTTGTAAACATTCCCGACATAAGAATTAGAATAAAAAAGATAGCCGCTTTGGGCATTATGATTAATTTTGTTGTTGTGAGTTATTATAACTATCTTCTTCGAGCAAGTATGGCAATTTGTAATGCTACAATAATTCCTATCGATGCAACTATTGGGAAAAACAAAGAGTTGAGTTGTGATGATGCTTCTTCAATATTGTTGACTGATTTTGATACAGAAGTTACACTTTTGTCAATATTACCACTGGCACTCTCCAAAGTATTTCCAAATCCAGAGATTTCTGATTTTAATGTGGTTAATTCAGTTGATGTCTCCTCTAATACAGAATTTAATTTTATAATTTGATTTGATATTCCGCCCAGATCCTGACTAAGAACGTTAGTTGCAACTGAACCATGAGAAATTGTTCCTTCGTTAAAAGTCACTACATGAAAGACATAAGTTCCTTCTTCTTTTGGAACATAATCTGTATAATACAGTCCCTGATGAAGTGTTGAGAAATTATTTGCAAGCGTCTCTACTTTTCCTGAAGGTAGATGTACATGAGTTGTTTGAAGCAATTTTGCAGGATCATCTCCAATTAAAAGACCATCACTTGTAACTTGAACAAATACACGAAATGGAATATTTATCGCGGCAGTTTCAGGAGCAAATACTAGAGTGTTTAGATGTCTCTCTATTGGTACGCTAACAAGATCAGTTGATGATGTGAATTTGACATCAATTTTTTTAGAAAGACCGTTTTGTTGTGTACTTATTATTTCAACAGTGTATGTTCCAAATGGGAGATTAGGTGAAGATTTTGGCCATATCAACAATACATGCTCAAATGTTCCATCTTCATTTGTCTCAAATTGATCAAACTTTGGGATTGTCTTGTCTGGTGCAATCAATCTAATAATCAAAGTTTCATTTGGCTGTCCTTTTCCATAAACAAACAGAGGTTCACCTTCAGAATAAACTTGATTTACTGTAAGCAATTGCAATTCTGAAAAT
>NZ_AHJG01000129.1:0-3212 GCF_000241145.1 Candidatus Nitrosarchaeum limnium BG20
CTTACCTGAACAAAAGGTAATTGCAGTAAAAAAACTCAAAGAAGAATATGGACAAGTAGTAATGGTTGGGGATGGTATCAATGATGCTCCTGCTTTGGCTATGGCAACAACTGGTATTGCCATGGGTGCACATGGAACTGCAATATCTGCAGAGGCAGCAGATGTAGTATTTCTTGTAGATGATATTGCAAAAACATCTGATATTGTAGAAATCAGTCAAAGAACATTGCAAATAGCAAAACAGGGTATCTTTATTGGATTAGGAGCAAGTTTTGTCTTGATGGGAATAGCAAGTGTAGGATTGATCCCCCCTGCTATAGGTGCATTGCTACAAGAAATGTTGGATGTAAGTGTAATTCTAAATGCATTGCGTGCAAGATGATGATTTCTAGTTGAGTGTGATTTCATAACTCCATATTCTGAATTTTATGTTTCTGTAATTGATCAATGAGCAACTTTTTTGTAAATTCTATGACAAATTTTTACAAAACTCGCAAGAAATTTTTCATGTCGTTCTAATCTTCTAGTAAAAATTGATTCTTCTGACAAAAATGCTTCTCGTAGATGATGGATATCCACCTTTGGAGAAAAAAATATGTAAAGCGGTATTCCGGATAAAATGATAACACTTCCAACTATTTTATCAAAAAAGGAAGTAGAGTATAAGAGATAAAGACAAATTCCTATGCCTAACCATGGAAGAATACTTTGACCATGTAGTTTGTGCTCACTATTTTTTTTGAGAACAATAAGAGAAAAACATACTAGTAAAAATGAAAAGCTTAGATTAAAAACTGAAAATGAGATAAGTTCTGATATTCCGCCATAAATAGAAAGTGAAAATGCGATTACCCCTTGAATGATTAGTGCCATGTATGGCGTTTTGTATTTTGGATGCGTCTTTGAGAAAATTTTTGGAAATAGCCCTTTAATTGACATGGCATAAGATAATCTTGCAATTCCCAACGTTCCAGATTCGTTTGAACCAGAAACAGAAAGTAACGCCCCGACTCCAATTATTATGGCTCCAATTGAGCCTAATGTTATGGTACTTACTAAGACTAGTGGGGTTTGTGTTTTTGAAAGATCCTCCCAACTTGAAACTCCAAAAAGAACAAAGTTTGTAATTAAATAAAATACAATTACTACTAGTATCCCTACAATGATTGCTTTTGGTATATTTTTTTTAGGATTCTTTACTTCACTGGCAGGAAGTGTTCCCATCTCAAATCCAACATAAGCCCAAAATATCAAAACAAGTGCAGTTCCAAAATTATCTAATCCTAACGGCATAAGTGGAGTGTAGTTTTTTTGTATCGCTTCTGGATGAATTACAAAAAATACTATTCCTGAAATTATCAAAATTACAAGTGGTGCAAGTTTTACTATTGTTAGAATGTCATTAAGTCTGCCAGCTGCTTTTACACTGATGATATTTACCATAGTTAAACCCAAAAGAAATACACCTTTCACTAGTACGTCTTGCCAAAAATTAAGTTCGACAAAATAATGTAGGTATTGTGTGAATGCAATTGCAAAAACAGGCAATGCCATCATTTCTGCTATCCACATGCTCCAACCAGTAAGAAATCCATAGAAATTGTCAAATGCCTTTGAAACAAAAGCAAACGGTCCGCCCACTTTGGGAACGTAATAGCTTGAATAAGCAAAAACTAATGCCAACACAATTGCAAATCCTCCTGCAATAACCCACACAAATATTGCAATAGGTCCCACCAATCCTGCAGTAATTGCAGAAGCTATGTAAATATCGGCACCAACGATTGAACCGATTATTATGTTAGTTAAATCAAAAAACGAAAGATCTTTTTTTAGCTTCAATAAAATCACTTGTTAATTAAGGATAAAAATTGTCTCTAGAGTATTATCTTTGAGAATCATTTAATCTCAGATTCATTTTAAGAAATCACAGGAATCTTTTATTATATTACCTAAGATTTTGATTTAGATGAATGACTCATATGATTTAGAAATTGAAAATATCCGTGTAATCAATCGAGCACTTGATTACTATTCTAAAAGTTTGAAAAATTTAAAAGAAAACGAAATTGAAGATTCCATGCCTTTATTCAATGGGCAAATTGATGAAAGTCTTTTAGAAGTTGAATCAATATTGGAGGCTTTAAAACTAAATATGAACTATGGATTAAATTTTACAAAAAATAGATTAAATTTCATAACTCTAATTTTAGAATTCTATTTTGCAGAGTTATCAGAAGATTTGGAAGAATTAGAAGATACAGAAGAAAATAAGAAAAATATGAATTTACTTGAAGAAGAAATAGGAAAAATAACTGAAACGATTCAGTTGTTGTAATCCCTTTTCATTTATGGTTTGTTTTTTAAAATGAAATTCATCTCGTATACATAAATTCCAGTAAAGACTTACTTTAATCATGAAGAAAATTCTTGTCCCAATAGATGGATCTCCAAATTCTGTAAGGGGATTAGAAAAGGCGATTGAATTTGCTAAAAATGACAATTCTTCTATAACTCTTCTTCATATTGCAACACTTCCACCTGTGCATGTAATTGGACATTCTAAAGACAAAGTCAAAAAATCTTTGGCAAAAAATGCTCAGAAATTTATCAAAGACGCTGAAGACCGATGCATAAATCAAAGTATACAGTTTACGACAAAGTTAGTTTATGGTTCTGATCCACCTTATGATATTGAACAATTTGCAAAAAAATACAAACATGATCTGATTGTGATAGGTGCAAAAGGAAAAAGTACCTTAAAACGCCTATTTTTGGGAAGTGTTTCAAGCTATCTTGTTGAAACAGCAAAGACTCCAGTTACTGTGATAAAATAAACCCATCAAAAATTTTAATAATTTTTACAGTTCATATGGATTTCTAATTATTAATCTTCAAATGATACCCAATAAAATTATCTTAAAACTTTAAGTTTCGGTATTTTATCTGAGATTTATGTGTGAAACTCTAGATGAAATTCATGAGGCACAACTAGCTGTAGTTATAGCTAGAATGCGAAAGCAACAATCAAAGTCAGAACAACAATCTATTTGCAACTAAAAATTTATTTCAATATTATCCCAATATCCATAAGATTAGTGTGCGTAAAGTCTGTTTTGATATTACATTTTTGTTTTTGAAAGAATCTTCCAGAATCACTGTTTTTTAAAAATTCTTTTATTATTGATTCATCTATTTTGATATTTTCAATG
>NZ_AHJG01000128.1:0-1742 GCF_000241145.1 Candidatus Nitrosarchaeum limnium BG20
CATGCATAAAACTCTGATCAACTTAGTTGAAAATAGAATAGCTATAACCCTACAAGAGAATCAGGTCACAATTCCAAAAAAAGATGTTGATGTCTTAATAATTGGACATGGTAGTAAAGATCCTAATGCACAATTGTCATTAGATTATGTAGTTGATGGATTAAAAAACAATTATAGAAACGTGAATAGATGTTGGTTAGAGATAGAACAACCAGATATTGTTGAGGGGATTAAAACTTGTGAAAAAAATAAACCAGAAGTTCTAGTAATTGTATTTTATTTCTTACATGAGGGTGCCCATGTTAAAACCGATATTAACAATGATCTGAAACCTGCACTAGAAAACTCTAGTATCAAAAAGGCATACATTACAAAACATTTAGGAGTAGACGAAAAAATGATTGATTTAATTATAGAAAGAGCAAAAGAGGTCGAAAGTGCAGACTAGAAAAGGTCAATCAATTGAAGATGCAAGTATGCAAATGATCGATGAAGAGATTGGTACTCACCAATATAATGAAAAAGAATGGCATATTGTTAGAAGAATAATTCATTCAACTGCTGATTTTGATTTTGCAAAAGAAATAGAGTTATCTTTCACAAAAAAGCAATTGAAAGTGGAATTCGGGCATTAAAAAAATGGATGTAGTATAGTAGTTGATGTTAATGGCGTAATTGGAGGTCTCAATAAACAAAATCCAAAAGATTTTCAAAATAAGATTGTATGTAACATTTCAAATCCAGAGATAATGGAAATTGCAAAAAAAGAAACAAGACTCGCTCTCAAGTATCAATGAGAGCAGCGTATTCAGATATTGATGGTGGAATAGTTGTAATTGGTAATGCTCCAACTGCGCTTTTAGAAGTGATAGAGATGGTAAAAGATGGAGTCGTAAAACCAGCATTGATTATTGGAATTCCAGTAGGATTCATCTGTGCTGCGGAATCAAAAGAAGAATTAAGTAAATTAGAAGAAACCCCATTTATCACAAACATAGGAAGGAAGGGGGGGAGTTCTTCTGCTTCTGCAATAATTAATGCATTATACAAGATGATTAGAGCAGAATCATCTTCTTGAGTAATTAATGCAATTTTTCACAAAAACTTTAGCATAATCTGAACTATCAAAATAGAGATGTCCGTATGAAGCAAGTGTATTGTATTGAATTAATCCATCTTTTGGTTTTTAATTCCTAGTCCAACATCTAATTCATATGCAAATTTTGAATCGGGAGAAACAGAATCTAACTCAGAATAATGAAATTCATGTCCATGTAATTCATGTGTTTTATTTGTGATTGAATTTTTTAAAACAATTTTACCTTTTGTATAATTTAATTTCATTTTCTTGGTCATTTTAGTATCTGCATCAAATAATCCAATCATTTTAAATTTTTTATTCCCATAATCAATAGATTTTGTAAGATACATCAGTCCACCACATTCAGCATAAATTGGAGCACAATCTTCAGCTAATTTCTTTATGGTTGTTTTCATCGTAAGATTTTTTTCTAATGCAGCACTTAAAATTTCTGGAAAACCACCACCTATGTAAATTCCATCAGATTCTGGAAGTTTTTTTATTATTTATTGGACTAAAAAACTTAAGATTTGCACCTTCTCTTCTTAAAGCATTAAGATTGTCAGAATAATAGAAATTAAAAGAACCATCAAGTGCTATAGCAATTGTAGTTGTGGGTTTTTTTATTTTAATTTTAACATGTTTTGGAAGAGGTACAGGG
>NZ_AHJG01000127.1:0-1186 GCF_000241145.1 Candidatus Nitrosarchaeum limnium BG20
CAGCTCCAAAAAGAAAAGCAGCTACTAAAAGACGAGCCGCTCCAAAAAGAAAAGCAGCTAAAAGACGATAAGAACGTCAAAAAATTAACAATCGTCATTTAATGACGATTTGTTTTTCCTTTTTCTAATTTTTAAAATTGTTAGATATTTTTTATTACATAGAATAACTAGCAGAATGTTTTAAAAACATGGAAAGAACAATTTTCTCGATCTACTAATTTTCATCAATTTTTGAATTACAGTTAGAACATCTAACTGCACTCTTGATGTTTACTTTTCTACATTTTGAACAAATAGTCAACACATATCACAAAAAGGTGTGTTTTTAACGATACACGTAGTTTTCCATAGATGATAAACTACTAGAATAGAGTATTTATTGAAATGTTCAATTATTTTACAAACATTTGTTATCACATTAGATTTGTCAAAATAACAAAGACTTGTTTTTTATGAGAACATTTGGCTAGGCGGTTGTGTATTTTTCCTTTGATTGAATTCTTCTGAACGGTAAATGTCTTATCAGGTGGTGTGATAGATAATTTTACAGAAGTATTGATGGCATAATGAGGAGTACCATCAGGGATTTTTAAAATTTGTAGCTATTCCAACACGATCCAGATCAACTTTAACTTTAACAATTGTTCCATCTTCTAACTCAAATGAGACATATTCATTTTCAATTCGTTTGTAATCTAACATTTTAAATTCTATTTTCTCAGGACTTTCACTCATTAGTAACTCACACTATCCAACATTAGTAAAGATAACTCATCAACTTAATCTGCTCTTCAGTAGTAATAATATTTTTGTTAGTCATTATTTCCAATAATTCTTTGAACAGTGCTTTTTGTTCAACAGACATTCCACCAGCTGGACCTTTTTCTCCTGGTGGACCTGGAGGACCTCTAGGACCGGCTGGACCGACTGGACCTTGTTCACCTACAGGGCCTTGTTCACCTGCTGGACCTTGTGGACCAATTAGTCCTCTTTCACCTTGTGGACCTTGAATTCCTTGTGGACCTTGTGGACCTTTTTCTCCAATTGGACCTGATGGACCTCTTTCACCTTGAGAGCCTTGTGGACCTTGTGGACCTTTTCTCCTTGTGGACCAGTTGGACCTGTTAGACCTTTATCGCCTTGTGGACCTTGTGTTCCTTTTCTCCTTTATCACCAATTGGGCCTG
>NZ_AHJG01000126.1:0-9123 GCF_000241145.1 Candidatus Nitrosarchaeum limnium BG20
AACTGGAATTTCATCTAGATTATTTTCATCAGACAATTCAAACATAATGATCTGTTAGCTAATTTATACTCTTATTGAATAATCTCACATAAAGGATTAGCTTTAACTACAATGATATTAGTATCCTGTTTATTTTTTTCGATATTTTCAAAATCTGTTTTTGAGCATGCTACAATAATTGTAGTTTTATCACTATGAAACAAATCAGAGTTTAGATGCTCATAAGCTTCTACATCTCCAATATAATCACGCAGTCTAGAAGTTAAATTCTGCAACATTTCAATTTTATCACCACGCATTTCATGTTGATCAAGTGTCCAAGATAATGCAATTTTTGTCCTGCTAGCTTTTAGATCATTTTTCTTTAATGTAGAACGAATTTCATCAATTAGTTTCTTGATATAACCATCAATTCCCTTTACACTTCCATTAATTAGATACATGAGGGTATTTGCACTCTCAAATGAGGAGCCTAGTGATTTTAGATCAAATAGTCCACTGACCATATTGTCAAGAAAGATTTCTTGAAAGTCATCTGAAGAAAGATCTTTTTTAGTATCATCATCTTGAACGTATCTACAAACCTCTAAAATGCTACTAAGGCTAGAAAATCTAGACAGTACATTAATTGCATGAAAATGTTCAGATGAAGAAATAGCTACAAACTTTTTTTCTTTTTTTCCTGTTGTTAATAATTCAGATAAAGTTGGATCTTCTTTTCCATTAAAGGACCCAATAAATTTTGGTTGTTGATTAAGATCTTCTAATGGATAATAAAAGTAAGAAATTTGTTTTCCAACCTCAAGTCCAGTTACATGTTCAAGCAGTGAGATATTTTCATTGTTTCCACCAAAACCAGTAGGTAGAGTGTAAATAACAGAACTATTTTTTTTTAAAGAGGTTGTGGCATCTTTGAATTTAGAATGAATTTCGGTTTTGATATCTTGTCCTGTTTTTCTTATTCTAGGTGTAAAGAAGAGATATTGAGCTTTTGAAATAGCTACATCAATTGGCTCCATTGCCAATAATGGTTCATCTTCTTTTAGAGAAGATACATTCGGATAAGTTTTAGCGATTTCTGCTTTTAGAGAAATTGCTGATGGTGTTGATTCATCAATAATGTATACATCAGCACCCTTTATTGCCATTTGACATCCAATAGCATAACCTTCTGTACTAAGACCATAAACAACAACTTTTGCGCCCCCCATTACACATAATGCTAGTAATAGACTAAGAAAAACTTATTGAACTTATCATAATAATGGAAAATACTTGAAAATTTGGATCGATATTCTAACTCCTAAGCAATTATTATTCTCTGAACCAATAATTGAAAAATTAGGGAAAAAGCATAATGTTTTGTGTACTTCACGTTCATATGATGAGGTTACAAAATTAGCAAAAATCCGAAATTTTAACTTAATTAGTATAGGAAAACATGGAGGAACTGAAAAATATGGTAAACTTGAGGCTAGTATTGATCGTATAAAGAAATTATCTTTATTGATAAACAAATTTTCCCCAGATTTGGTAATTAGCTTCTGTTCTCCTGAAGCAGCAAGAGTATCATTTGGGATGGGAATTAAACATATTGCATTTTGTGATTCACCACATGCAAATGCAGTAATGAAATTGACATTGCCATTAATTCAAAAATTATTGATACCATCAGTTATTCCTAAAAAAGAATTTTCAAAATATGGAATAGATTCAAAAAACATAATACAATACAAGGCAATAGATGCAGCTGTTACAATAAAAAGACGTATAAATCAAAAAGATCCATTACCATTTAAAAATAATCATAAGAAAAATATTTTGATCAGAGTTGAAGAAGAACAAGCTGCTTATACAACAAAATCAAAAAGAATAATTCCAATAATAAAAGAGATTGTTGATGAATTTGGAGAAGAAAATATTGTAATTCTTGGAAGATATTCTGAGCAAATTAAAAATCTAAAAAAATTATTTGGTAAAAAGGCAAAAATTATAAAAATGTCATTTGATGGGAAGCATTTGTTAAGTGAAACAAATGTTTTCTTAGGATCTGGTGGAACAATGACAGCAGAATCAGCTTTACTAGGTGTTCCTACCATTTCTTATAATGCTGTCCCAAATATTGTAGAGAAATATTTAGTAAAGAAAAATCTTGTGAAAAAGGGAAATAAACCCAAAAAAAATTAACAAAATAATAAGAAAGTTGCTTGAATCATCTAATGAAAATTATAGTAAAAAAGCAAGAAAAGTTTCAAACACTATGGAAGATCCTGTTCAAAAATTAATTCAAATTATTGAGAAATAGTTACGAATTGATTTTTGTTAAGAAATGTCATAATTAAAAAGTTCATTAGGGGAATCATGTTGCTCTTTTTTGATAGTCCTGTAGTGTAGCGGTCAAGCACAGGGGCCTTTGAAGCCCTTAACCCCAGTTCGAGTCTGGGCAGGGCTACCATATCTTAAAAAACATAATTGTAACATGAATATAATACTGATAATTTTTAGAGATAGTAAATGACTGATATCATATTAGGAATGGGTGAAGTGGGTTCTACGCTTTATGAATTACTTGTTGAACGCGGTTTTGATTGTGTTGGAATAGATAATGATAAATCAAAATGTAGAAATTATTCAGAAAATGAATCTATTATAAAACCAGAATATCTGCATGTTTGCCTTCCTGGAGAATTAAATGAATTTATTGAAATTACATCTAAATGGATTAACAAAATTAAAGATTTGCAAGTTGTAGTTATTCATTCCACTGTAAGACCAGGCACTACAAAAAGTCTTCAGGATAAATATGATTTGCCTATTTTATTTTCACCCGTACGTGGAGTGCATAGAAGATTTTTGGAGGATATAAAAAAATATACGAAATTTATTGCGTCAGATAAAATTGAGATTAGTTCAAAAATTAAATCTGGATTAGAGAAAAGATTCCAAAAGATACAGTGGATGTCTACTACTAAAACTGCCGAGTTGGCAAAAATTTTAGTAGATACAACATATTATGGATGGCTAATTAATTATGCCCAAATAACAAAAATGATTTGTGATAAAGAAAAAATAGATTTTGATGAGATGTGGAAATTTGCAGACGAGATTCATGAAAATTTAGGAAACAGACCAAAGATGTATCCAGGGATTATAGGAGGTCATTGTGTTATACCAAATTTGAGTTTAGCAAAATATGATAATCTAGATATAATTAAAAAAATAAATGAACTATACAAGAATTGTAATGACACAAATCCTAATAATTAAAAGTCTAATTTAGTAAGTAATTTTGCTGCAATTATAAATAATACAGAAGCTGCAGCAACTAATATCCCCATTTCCATTATTACAAATTCTGTAATGTTACCAAAAATACCTGCACGAATTACATCAACCAAATAGGTCAGAGGATTGAGATAAAAAGCTGTTCTGAGAGGTTCAGGTGAGCCTGATGCGGGATAAAACGCAGTGCTAACAAATGCAAGAAATAAAAATACAGTATTAATAATTACGTTGAATCCTTCACTAGAACGAAGTCTGGTAGAAATTATTGATGCAATTGAACCAAACAGGACAGAGCCTACAATTGCTGCAAAAACAATCATAGGAATTGTAATTATAGTAAATTCAATTGAATCAAAAAATACAGGATAACCAACAAGTGCAATAAGTGATGCGCTTGCTAAGCCAACAATTCCAATGGTGCAAATATTACTCAAAATATAATCAGTTCGAGTAAACGGTCCTGACATTATTTGTTCAAACATGCCATGTCTTCTATCATTCCAAATGATTATTCCCGAAATAAGAGTACTATTCATAATATTGAATCCAATCATTCCAGTTGCCAAAAATGTAGGGTAATCAATATTTTTGTCACCAAAAGGAACTTGATCAATTAATGATGTGTAAGCAAAACCTGCAACAAAAATGTAAATCAAAGGGAAAATTACTTGCCAAATTAAAAATCCAGGATTAATAGATATTGTTAAATTTCTATTAACAAGCCTAATTATTGGATGCATTATCACTCACCATTTTTAAAAATATTTCTTCAAGATTTGTAGGAACTGCAGAAAGATCTTCTATCTCAATTTGATTTTCATTGAGAATTCGTAAAATATGCAATAATACTAATTCAGATTGTTCTGAATGAATAACAATGTTAGTCCCATTATCAAAATCAACTTTACAATCAGCAATTCCTGAGAGAAGTTTTGTTATTTCATTTTGTTTTTCTAATAAATGAATTTTTATTGTTTTTTCTTTTCCAAATTTATTTTTTAATGCCTCAGGTGTATCCACAGTAAGAATTTTTCCTTTATCTATAATTGCTATTTCATCACAAAGATATTCAGCTTCGCTTAGAATATGAGTAGTATAAAATATCGTTAAACCTGTTTTCACTTTATTTTTTAGATAATCCAATAATTTTCTTCGTGCACTAGGATCTAATCCTACAGTTGGTTCATCTAAAAATAATAACTCCATATCATGCATAAATTCTCGAGCAACTTGTACTCGTCTTCTTTGACCAATTGATAGATCCTCGTTTCTTTTCTTGCGAATATCTACAAGATCAAAATCTTTTAAGAGTTGTTCCATTCTTTTTTTACGTTCATTTTTTGGAACATTCCACATCATACCATATTTATCCAAAGATTTTTCAACAGTAAGTGTTGGTTCATAGCTAGGTTGCTGTAATATTACACCTATTTTATGACGAATTTCTAGAGGATTTTCAATTGCGTTGATTCCTAAAATTGTTAAAGAACCACTTGAAGGTGGAATTAGTGTTGTTAAAAGTTTGATAGTGGTTGATTTTCCTGCACCGTTAGGACCTAAAAATCCAAAAACCTGTCCAGATTTTACAGATAAAACAACATCATCGACGGCTTTTATGGATCCATAAAATTTTGATAAATGTTCAACATTAAGACAGGACATCAAATAGATTGCGATCTTCCCTCTAATTTAGTTAATGAGATAAATCATCATTAATAGGATTAGAAATATCTGAATAAACAACCAAGATATGGTTTTGCGATCAAATTATATCATAGATTCTACAAAACAATAATGAAATTTTTATTAATAGAACTAGTTTACAGACAATGAATTGTCTGAGTTTGATATTCTTGTGAATAAATTATTGGAACAAAAACCAGAATTAACTAGAAAAGATATTGAAGAGCAAATAAAACAAAAAAAAGAAAAGATAGGTGCAGGTTATCTAACAGATCAGGGAGCTTTATTTTTGATTGCATCTGATTTTGGAATTTCATTATCAGGACCATTAAAAGTAGAAATGGGATTAAAGGATCTTTATGCAGGTGCGAAAGAAATATCCTTAGAAACTAGAGTTCTAAATGTATCTCCTGCAAAGCAATTTTCTCGTAAAGATGGTTCACCTTTTTACCTTAGAACCATGACAGTATATGATGCAAATTCTACTGCCAGTGTAAAATTATGGGACGATAAAGCAAATCTACCTGGAATTGAAGATATCAAACCAGGTGATCTGATTAAAATTATCAAAGCATATGTAAAATCAGATCTTAATGGTTCCCCAACTATCAATATAGGTTCAGGTTCTAATATTGAATTAACAGATAACAAAAGTGAAATTCCAACTATAGACAAGATTACAAAAGACATTAACGAATTACAAGAAGGACAAAAAGATCTTGTGATTTCAGGAATAATAGATGGAAACGTAAGTAGTATGGAATTTACAAATTCGCGAGGTCAGCCTGGAAAAGCACTGAGGATGAGGCTAAAGGGAAAAGATGGAGGTATGATGAGGGTAGTTTTATGGGGAAAAGATGAAACAGATATTCCAAATATGATTTCTCAGAATGCCAAAGTGAGATTGTTAGGTGTCAATATTAAAAAATGGAAATCAGGGACTTGAGATTCATGGAAATGATTCAACTATAATTCAGATTGAGGGTGGTAAAGAAGCAGAGCCAGTAATTGCAAGAATTCTTTCAATTACAACTACAGAAAGTGGAAAGAATATGATTTTAGGTGTAGATAATAAAAAGAATATTTACAATATTACTGATTTCTCGAATTCCACTAGCATATGCAATGAAGGTGACGTCATAGAATGCATGCCATCAAAGGTTTATGGAAACTCTGTTACATTAGACAACAATTCATTTGTAAGAAAATTAGAAAATGATGAATCGATTCCATCTTTGTCACAAATCAGAACAAAAATTAACGAAGTTAAAGTAGATGGAAATTATTGTATAGAATCCATAGTTCTTAAAATTCCAGAAAGACGAGAAATTCAAACTAAGTCTGGAGAATCAATTCTATTATCAGAGATGTTTGTAGAGGATGATACAGGTCAAATTTGGGTTAAGGGATGGAGAAATCAAGCTAGACTGATTGACAAATGTGAATTAGGAGAGATTATTTCAATAACAGGAGTAAATGCAAAATCTGGATTGGAGGGAAGAATTGAATTGACTCTTACAGCTTTTTCTAAAATTACAAAGAAAAATTAAGAATCCCAAAATCCTCTAGTTACAACATATTGCCTTTCTGCTTCATAGATTTGCTTAAAGAGATGTTCTTCATCAACCATATTTCGTAAAATCCTTGCAGCTGTATCAGCACCAACCCCATAACCAGACATTACAGTTATTGCAATTTTTCCAAAATTTTCTATTAAAGAAGAGACTTTCCAGGCTCGATCAAACTTATGTTTTTCATCGAAGGAGAGTTTTTTTCCTTCGTATTTTTTACGAATTATTTTTGGAAGATCATAATCGGAATAAAAAGTTGCAGTGATTTGTCTTGCCTTACAATAGGGACAGATCAGAATATTTTTGACTTCATTTGTCTCTATTACTCGTTCCCACTTCCCACATCGTGCACAAATAAGTCTGTGTTTTGTCTTTGCCAATCTAGCTTTTACAAGATCAATTATACCTTTGTCAAGATTAGCAGGAGATGAATAATATTTTGAAGTATGATCTAAAATCGGTTCAGCTAATTTTGAGAATTTATCAATTTCTAACCATTTAATTAAAATTTTATTATCACGAATTTTCTTTAAAATTTTATTGGTATTTTCAAGATCATATTTATCATGAAACAATTCACGTAGTGCTTCTTTTACAAGTGATGTTTTAGCATATCTTTCATATAAAAAACGCGCTGATTTTTTTTCATAGATTGCCCCTCGTCCAACAACTCCAAATTTTTTTGCAACACACCATGTTTTCCAGTTAACATTATGAGTACCTACTAAAGATGCAGATACAAGAGAATAGAGATCATAATCGTCATTTATAACATCAAGGAATAGTTTTTCGGAAATTCTTGATCTAGAAGATAATACTATTCTGTATCCATCTGAACGTGAATCAACCATAGAACCTAACATTGAAGATATCATTGATGAAAGTAATGCAGATAATGTCGAATTAATTTTTGTTCCAAAACAAGAATGAACCACAATAGAACCTTGGGAGCGACTAGATTCTATAACAATATTATTTTCATCTGGAATTTCATTAAAACTTAATTCTTCTATAGTTTTATTGATTAATTTCAATGATCCATTTTTTACTTTACTACGAAATGAACCAACTTTTTTTGCAGTGTTATAATCAATTGGTATACTTTCTCCTTCCCAATATGGAATGGTTATACCTCCACCTCTGAATGGTTCAACATTTACTGATAGAGATTTTTCATCAACATTAAGAATTCTCCATTGTAAACCCTTTAGAACAAAAATATTACCAGAATCTCCATAATCTCCTACAAATCTCTGATCCAAGGATCCAATAATTTTTTTTCCTACGCTGTCAAACACTTTGAATTTAAGAATATCTGGTATTGTAGAGAGATTTTCAAAATAATATTTGAATGAACGTCCTTTTTTCCAAAAAATCATTTTTGTTCTATCAAAGAATAGCAGATAATTAGAATCAAGTAAATCTAAAACATTCACTAAATCTTCTAATTGTAAATTTCTAAAAGGATATGCATTGGTTATTGTTTCTAATGCTAAATTTATTGGAATTTCTCCCAATTGCATTGTCATTCCAACAAGATGATGTGCAAGTACATCTAGAGAGCCATCATGAATTTTTTGTTCTTCAATCGAACCATCTTTAATTCGATCTAGTATTGCTCTTGTTTCAAATTCATCATCAGCATTATTTGTGATTATTAACCCCTTAGCAGTAGCATTTCTGTTATGTCTACTACGCCCTATTCTTTGAACTAGTTTTGATACTTGTCTAGGAGAACCATAATGAATTACTAATTCTATTGAACCTATATCCAATCCCAATTCAAGTGAAGAGGTACAAACTACAATTCCACGTACCTTCTCTTAAAGAAAGCTCAGTGTCTTCTCTTACTTCTTTTGATAAAGAACCATGATGTAATTCTATAGAAATAGTAGATTTTTCTTTTAGTATAGAGGCTAAGAATTCAGCTTCTCCTCTAGTATTTGTAAAAAGAAGAACTGGGGAATCTAAGTTTAATTCCAATACGTATTCGATGATTTTTTCTGCAACGTCTGAAATGGTTCCTGTAACAAATTTAACTTCAACATCATACTTTCTAATGGAAGTATCTCTAATAATTTGACATTTTCTTTTAGTTCCAACCACAAATTTTCCAGCTTCTTCAATATTGCCAACTGTTGCTGATAATCCAATTTTTGTAAGTGAAAATTTTGAATTTAGTTGCAATCGTTCTATACTAAGAGATAATTGAGAACCTCTTTCACTACCAAGTAATTCATGTACCTCATCGATGATAATCCACTCAAGTTCAGATAAGGCATTTAACATCTTAATCTGAGTTAGAAGAATAACAAGGGTTTCAGGTGTAGTAATTAGTACGTCTGGTGGATTTTCAGAAATTTTTCTTCTTGCTGTTTGAGTTGTATCACCATGTCTAATTTCAATAGAAAGTTCATTGCTTTGAGCATATTTTGTGATTCTTCTAAATACATCTCGATTTAGTGCTCGCAATGGGGTTATGTAAAGAACTTTTATTTTTCCAATTTTTTTTGATTTTTTTACTAGTGAAAAAATAGGAATAACAGAACATTCTGTTTTACCTGAACCAGTAGGTGCTATTACC
>NZ_AHJG01000125.1:0-1009 GCF_000241145.1 Candidatus Nitrosarchaeum limnium BG20
AACTTCATCTTTCTTTACTTCTTTTCCTTTCTTAACTTCTTTAGCATCTTTCTTTACTTCTGGTTCATCCTCATATGGCGAAACCAGAACATATCCTTCATCAGTTTTACTCATTCTGACTCTAATTTTTCGTGGAGGACTACGAACTCCTCTTGACCAAATAATATGAGCCAAATCTTCTTCAATTTTGATTTCTTCTGTTTTCATATGATGACGAGCAAATTCTTTAATCATGTTGATAGCTCGTGGTGCACGATGTGTATCTACTGAAAGTAATACTTTACCCAAATTGATAGTGTATACTCTTTCTAATTCTTGAGACAACTATCCTACCTCCACATCAGTTGATCTCCAAGCTCTACGCTTTGGATTTGATCTAACAGTTCTTTTTGTCCTTAGAATAATCCAAGCTGGTACAGGTGAAGTCTGTCTTGTCTTTCTTAACAGACGGATTTTTCTTGGGGATGACTTTCGTGCAGCCATGTTTTTCAGGCACGAAGAGCTCTTTTTAAATGAATCTCAGAAATTTAGGCGAGTCACTATTTGTTTTAGGATTCTAGCAGACGCACCCCAAACAATTTTGTTTTGAAACTCAAATGTGTACATTTCTTGAATTATGTTATGAGATGGATTTCTATCATCTGCCATAGTTTTCAAAAATGGTTCTAGGGGGATATGAAAAATTGTTTTTACCTCAGCGTTAGCCGATAGAGATTCTACATTATCAACTATAGAAACAAAAGGTAGAATTGTAAAACCCGAGTTGAGAGTCATGACAGGTTTTAGTTGTCCTATCACTTGATTTTTAGAGATCCTCAGACCTATTTCTTCTCTGGTTTCACGTAATGCAGTCTCTAAAAGATCCGAGTCATCGGGATCAAGTTTTCCTCCAGGAAATGAAATCTCACCTGCATGAAATTTTAAATTTTCTGGTTTTTCAGTCATTACAATAATTGGTTCCTTGCCATAAATCACAACAAGTACTGATGCAAGTTTGTTTGTACCGTTA
>NZ_AHJG01000124.1:0-3819 GCF_000241145.1 Candidatus Nitrosarchaeum limnium BG20
CTTACATCACGTGAAGCATGTGGAAATTCTGTAAGAAATGTAATGTGTAGTCCTTTGTCTGGAGTTTGCCCTGATGAAGAATTTGATTCAACTCCATATGCACTTGCAACTGCTAGATTCTTTTTAAGAAATCCATTATCTCAAAACCTTCCAAGAAAATTCAAATTCAATTTTACATGTTGTGAAAAACATGGTATGGTAAGAATGGTTGATGTTGGTTTGATTCCACAAACTAGAGATTTGAATGGTACACTACAAAAAGGATTTAAAATATTTCTTGGTGGTGGATTAGGTAACAAATCATTTGTGGGTCACCAATTAGAAGAATTTACTCCTGAAGAAGATCTATTACACACATCAATTGCTGTACTCCGAATCTTTGATAGGATGGGTGATAGAAAAAATATGGCAAGAAATAGAATGCGTTATCTTGTAAATGATATGGGATGGGAAAAATTCCAAAACCTTGTACTAAAAGAAAGGGCAATAGTTAGAGCAACACAGTCTGTAATTACCCAACTTGAAGTTGATCATACTCCATCTGTAATTAAAAGACCGATAAAAATATCTGATGAAAGTGGCAGTCCAAATCCTGATGGATACAATAGATGGATAAAGACTAACACACTAAAACAAAAACAATCAGAATACAATTCTGTGTTTATAACACTTGAGGCAGGTGATATTACATCTAGTCAGATTGCTGCATTGGCAACAATAATTCAAGAATTCTCATCTGAAGGCCATGCAAGAGCTGGATTTGTTCAAAACATAGCATTACGATATGTTCATGATGATGACTTGCCACGTTTGTATTCTAAATTACTTGAAGTAGGTCTTGCAAAGTCTGGAGCATTAACAATGGCTGCTCCAATTGGATGCTCAGGCACAACTTCGTGTAATTTGGCTTTAACAAACTCTCATAGGTTGGCAAAGGAGATACAGCGAAAATTCCTTGAACTAAAACTAGACCAAGATGATGATCTACGTGATTCATCCATTAAGATAAGTGGATGTCCTAACTCCTGTGGTCAACATGGTATTGCTACAATTGGGTTTTTTGGAGGAGGTGCAAGAATTGGAACCGAGATGTATCCAAACTATCAGATGTCTTTGGGTGGACGTTCAGATGGAGAGACAATGCTTGGTGCAACATGTCATAGAATCCCTGCAAAAAGAGTAATTCCAGTAATTTTAAAAATCATCGAGCTATTCAAACAAAACAAAAAATCTAACGATACACTTCGCGATTGGATTCATAGGATTGTAAATGGAAAGGAAGAATCTGCTATAAAGTCAGTTCTTGATATGAGAAAAGCTTTAGACCCTCTAATCATTCCACCAACCAAAGAAGATGATCCAGACTTTTACAATGACTATGGCAGTGATTCTAGCTACCATACAAAAACTGGTAAAGGTGAATGTGCTGCATGAGCCAAGAAAAGACTATCAAAACAACAACCGATGTTGATTCACTACGTTCTGAAATTAGAGATAAAAGTGTTAGAGTAATCGATGTGAGAAGGGAAGATGATTATAAACAAAGTCATATTCCAACAGCAGTAAATTTACCTCTTGCAAATTTACTATCTGATGATACTCCAGAGCGAGTCTTAAAACTGGTAAATGCAATGGGGATTTCCGATGAAACACCAGTAGTTGTATATGATGATACTTTTGGTGCACTTGCATCTCGAGTTGCATGGACACTGGAATACCTTGGTCACTCTGACGTGTCTTTGCTTGAAACAACTTTTAGTAAATGGAAATCACTTGGTTTGGAAAATGACAATAAAACACCTGAAGTAAAAAGTGCAAATCATTCTATCCATCTAAGACCTGAAATATTAGCTACGTCTGATTATTTGGAAACATCAAAAGAAAAATCTGATGTAATCCTCATTGATAACAGGGAGCGACTAAACTATCTAGAACAGCACATACCAGGTGCAATTAGCCTACCATATAGGACTCTTGCAACTTCAGATAAGATTTTACGCCCAAAAGACGACATGAAACGACTTTTAGAGAATAGGGGGATTTCTGGTAATTCTGAAATTATCACTTATTGTGGAAGTGTTGGGACTCTTTCTGGTTTAGCTTATATGCTCTAAAATCAGTTGGATTGCCTAATGTCAAAATTGTATGTGCGTTCTTTTAAAGAATGGAAAAATCTCCAAAAACCAACTGCAAAACAAAAAGACGCAAACTATTGGGATTTATCAGCAGAATAATTTTACGCTATCTCGTTTCTGAGTTTTTTAGTAATTGTAACTTCTACGTTATCAAAAAGATTTAGCATCTTTGTTTTGTTTTCAATGAGATAATCTACTCCTCTATCTTTTAACCTGATCTTCCATAATCTGATCTCTCTATGTTCTTCAAAGAATTGTTCGATCATTTGTTCTCCTGATTTTGTTGGGTCGATAAACTCTTCAAACAAATCCATGGTTTTATCAACATCCTCTTCTTCTATTGATTCTCTTACTGCTTGTATTGCTTGACTAATTTCTTTAAGATTCTTGATTGGTTTTGGTAGTTGCTTTCTTGTAATTCCAAACAATCCTTTCTTCTTTGCCCATTTTTTCTGCAACGTCTGCTGCAAGATCATATATTGGAATTTTACTAAGACCATCTCGTTTTTCATGTTGAACAATTAGGCCTTTCTCAAGTAATTTTCTTAATGCATCTAATGCATCTGCCTTGTCAAGATATGTGGTCCATACAATTGCCCCAAGTGTGTGATACCCCTGTCTAATTGATTCTAAAACAACTACCTCGACAATTCTTTTGAATCCCTCTTCAATTTTCACATTTGTAAAGTCTTTGTCTCTAATTGATTTTCTAGCATTTTTTACATCAATCTCAATTGAACGCTTTAATGCTTCCAATGATTCTGGTACTTGGTTTACAAGTGACAAAAAACATGCCTTGTTATACCATGCCATTCCATATGTTGGATCTGACTCTACTGCTTTCTCAACTGCATCTAGTGCTTTTGAATAATTTTTTTGCTCATAATGGACTAGTGCTTTGAGATTCCAAGCTTCTGGATTTGTAACGTCGATATCTAAAATTTTATCATAAATCTTTAATGCTTCACCATATTCTTCTAAATGAAATCTCACATATCCTAATTTCATTAAAGTTTCAATGTTATCTGGTTCTATTCGTAAAGCCTGCTCAAAAATAACTGCTGCATCCTCTAGCTTTTCATCAGCCATAAGATTAACTCCTTTTTTAAATAATTTTTTACGATTATAGTCAGGATCAACTAGGCTTGTCTCTTCATGATCTTTGATTTTAGCCTCTATTTCTTCTTCTTTTGGCTTTTTTTGAAACGGTTTCTTCACTAGCTCAAATTGGAGCTTTATTCTAGATAAATACTATCCTGAATTGAGCCTGATTCTAACTTTTTAACAATATGATAAAGTGTTACTCCACATTTGTAGTGATAAAAATGAATTTTTTTGCACCAAATACAGAAATACTTGGAATTTACACAAACGATTATGTCATCTCGTCCAAGATTGGAAGTCAAAGGACAAGCTCCATTCAAACAATCTGGAGTTTATGAGGTACAGATCTCAATTACTACCTCAAAACCTTCACCTGAACAAATTAAAACTAAATCTTTTTCTTCATTATGGAAAGGTAATTTTCATCTTAGAGTAGCTGATGGGATTTTTTCAGAAACTCTTGGGACTGACACAAATCCAATTCCTTCATCTGTTTCTGAACTTGATACTATTTGGATCGTAGTAGTTGATCTTTTCTCTTCACTACATTCCGTATTTGATGTATCTTTAGGAAAGTCTA
>NZ_AHJG01000123.1:0-15926 GCF_000241145.1 Candidatus Nitrosarchaeum limnium BG20
TGCCATTTTAAACATTGTACCAAGATTTCGGTCTTTCATAAATTTGGGGTCATGATTTTGAAAATTAATTTTTTTAGAAATTCTTTTCATCAAAAAAAGAGCAATTTTGTAAAACAATGCCCAAACATGGCTATTTTGATTAAAATCATAAATCTTTAGAAGAAACGTCAGTAGCCATTTTGCGTTGGGGATAATGTTCTGCAATATACTCAATTAAATAATCTTTAGAATTATGAATTTTATATTTTAAATGATCAAGTGTTTCATTTTGTAATGCATATCCAGTTTGTAAAATTTCAATTTTCCCATGTTTCATAGACTGTAAGATAGAATCCAGATTATTTTCAGACTCTATCATGTTAACACAACGCCCTAAAGTTGACAAAACATGTGAGTCACTACCAGATACTTGAATCATATTATTATCTACAGCAAACTGTGTTGCGCGAATATTAGAGAGAATATCCACGTTGTTACTATTGAAGACTTCAACCATGTCGCATTTTTTTGCACTGTCACGTAATGCATCAAGTAAACTAAATGGATGAGGAGCTGATGAGACGCCTCCCTGTTTTCTAACTTCATCAATTATCTCATCTAATGAAAGACCGGATGGAATTTCATGATGGATTCCATATGCAAGTACATGTGCACCAGTATCAGTGGTGATTTCCTCTGCAGGGTAAACAGCAATGTTTTGAAATTTTTTGTGATCTTTTTTGTAATGTAATAACTGCTCATATCCATCCAATGTGTTATGGTTTGTAACAAAGATTGCATCCAATCCCAAATTATAAGAGCGCTCCAATTGTTCCCTGATGGACACATTGCAATCATATGGCGCCTCGTCCTCACCCACATGAAAATTTGAGAAGGAGTTATGACAATGTAATTCGGTTTTTAGAATCAATTTAAAGTAAAATTTTCTTCTTTGGATTATAATCCTATTGCAAATAAAGTAAGATTATCGAAATAGATCTTCATTTTCAGGACGTATTAGATCATGAATTGATGATTTTTCATTTTTAAAATTATAACCACGAATAATCACAACAGGGCAGTTTGTTGTTTTTTGCATAACAAGTTCTGCAGCTGAACAAATCTCATCGGCAACTGCTATAGCAGTAATTCGCAAGGTTTTTTCAAAAGAGTCAAGAGTTCCAGCATAATCAAGTATTGGACGCATACCAGATATACCAATCGCACAATTTGTTTGTCCCATTCTAAAAGGACGTCCAAATGTATCTGCAATTACCACAGAAACATCATTCCCAGTATTTTTTAGTATTCGATTGCAAATTTTTTCTGCAGATAAATCAGCATTAATTGGCAGTAGTGTAACAAATCCATGTTTTACATTACTTTCATCAATTCCAGCATTTGCACAAATAAACCCATTTTTTGTTTCAACAATCAAAATTCCATTATTCATTCTAATGATTTGCTTTGATTCATTTAGAATTAATTCAACGATTCGAGGGTTTTTTTGATATTCAGAACTAATTCCTTCTGCCAATAGTGAAGGAATGACAGAAGATAATTCAACAATTCTTCCTTCTTGTTTTGAGATGATTTTTTGGGCAACTACCAATATATCCCCATCATGAATTTCTGCTGAATCTAGGATTAACTTTGAAATATCATCACCGGGCTCAATTTCCTTGTCTATGTGTATTGGAATAATTTGCAATTACACTATGTGTAAAAACACACCAAGATATTGTTTATGCAGTGGTGGTAGTTTCTAGTTCTAGATGATAATGTTTATTTATAATATCTAAAATCTTTGAAAGATCTTTTTCTTCCAATGTTGTAGTTGCCAAGTCTTTTACCACATCTTGAGCTCTGTAAGCAATACCCAAACCAGCAATATCAAATAATTTTACATCATTTGCACCATCTACAACACAGATGATATTTTCTTTCTTTTCATTCCATTCAGCAATTTTGATTTTAGCTGATTTTGATTTATCAGAATCAACATGTAATGTAACACCATCTAATTTTCCATCTTTGAATATTAGTTCATTTGAAAAAATATAATCAAGATTAAGTTCTTTTTGTAATCTATCAGTCATTATTGTGAATCCTCCAGAAATGGCCATGAGTTTCCATCCAGCTGCTTTTAGAACTCTACAAGCTTCTTTAGCACCAGTCATGATAGGCAAGGCATCTGCAATTTCTTTGCAGGTGTTATAATCAAGACCTTTTAAGGCCTCAACTCTTGTTCTAAGTCCATCTTCCCAATTGATGACACCCTGAATACCTTTTTTTGTAATTTCCCAAATTTCAGCTTCCTTGTTGAGTTTTTCTGCAAGAATCGGCAAGTATTCTGCATCATATAGGACTCCTTCAACATCAAAAATTGCCAGCAATTGATTTCTAATTTGCAAAAAAATTACTAATTATATTAAAGTTGAGAGTAGGGATTTGAGAATTTTTCTAAAAACAATCAAAAAGATCGCTCTAAAAATGAAATTAGTACGAGAACCATCATTTTGAAAATCTTATTAGCCATGATTTTGAATATTTTTAATATATGACCACACCAAAAACACGAAAAATTAGTTCAGAGGAATTAAAAAAATTACAAAAAAATGAAAAAGTAAGGATCATTGCAAGAAGAAAAGCACAGAAAGTAGGCAAAAGTATTGTTACAGATAAATCAAAACCAAAAACAACAAAACCAACTAGGCCTGCCCGAAAAGTAACCAAAAAAAGGGCCTCAATCAGATAAAGTTGTTTTAAAAAATCACCAATCTGTTCACATTATATTAAACTAGATATTTTATACAAAATCTAAAACCGCTAGTAATAAATCATGGAGAATAATTCTATTACACATGGAAGAACTTGAACACAAATATGAAGTAGTCATAGATGTGACTGAAGATAAACAAAAACTTCCAGACGATGTAAAAAAAGAATTAAAAGAATCAGGCATGATGGACGACAAAGGAAAATTAAAGCTTAAAGGAGTCAGTCCAAAAATGCTCAAAAAAATGAAACAAGAATTTGTAAAGTGTCCAGTATTAAAAAGATGATATTCAGTTTATCCAATGTTTTGTTTGCCCAAACTTCCAAAGCAGAGTAATGGGTAAAGTACTGTGTAAAGGCGACCCATTAAAATAAAGAGCATAATTAGTAATAATTTATCACGAAAGGCTCATTAGTAAAATTATTTCTTTGAAATTTAGTTTGAGTAAAGAAGACATAGGAATTACTGTTTCAAAAGAGGTCGACTTTAGTGAGTGGTATACTCAAGTAGTACTAAAAGCAAAACTTGCAGACTATGCACCAGTCAAAGGGTTAATAGTTCTAAGACCAGATGGGTATTCAATTTGGGAATCGCTAAGAAGTACTTTTGATGAGAAATTTTCTAAAAACGGCATAAGAAATGGATTTCTTCCAATCTTAATTCCAGAATCACTATTAGGAAAAGAGAAGAAACATTTTGCAGGATTTAATCCCGAAGTCTTTTGGGTAACACACTCAGGAGAAAATGAAGTAGGAGACAGATTAGCACTCAGACCAACTTCAGAGACTCTTGCATACACCATGTATTCAAAGTGGATACAGAGTTGGAGAGATTTACCACTAAAGATTAATTTTTGGAACACAGCTTTAAGAGCAGAGATCAAAGCTACAAAACCATTTCTTAGAACCTCTGAATTCCTATGGCAAGAAGGACATACGGTTCATGCAGTACAAGAAGAAGCTGAAAAAGAAGTTATGAAAATTTTAGAGATTTACAAAAAAACAGTCGAAGACGAATTAGCTATACCAGTGATTACTGGTAAAAAAAGTGAAAAAGAAAAATTTGTCGGTGCTGTGTATACTACTACAATGGAATCAATTATGCCAGACGGTAAAGCCCTCCAAATGGGAACATCTCATTTTCTAGGACAAAACTTTTCAATTCCATTTGAAGTAAAATTTGCAGACAAAGACAATGTTGAGCAGTTTGCATGGCAAACTTCATGGGGAGTATCATGGCGATTGATTGGAGCAATGATAATGGTACATGGAGACGATAAAGGACTTGTACTTCCACCAAAAGTAGCACCAATTCAAGTTGTAATAGTTCCAATTTACAAATCAGATGACGCAAAAAACATAGTGTTTCCAAAATTAAATGAAATTAAAGAGCAATTAGAAACAACAAAAATCAGAGTTCACGTAGATGACAGAAACGAACTGACACCAGGATACAAATTCAATGATTGGGAACTAAAAGGAGTTCCATTAAGAATAGAGATAGGACCGAAAGATATTGAAAAACAACAAATTGTTTTAGCAAAAAGGTACAATCGTGAAAAAATTAATCTTGGATTCAATGAGATTGAAAGAATAGGGATGATTTTAGAGGAAATTCAAAAAGATATGCTTAAAAATGCTAAAGCCAAGGCCGCAGAAAATACCATAGACATCGGAGATTATTCTGAATTTAAATCAAAAATAGGAAAGGTGGATTTTTTAACGCATATTGGTGTGGAAAAACTAGATGTGAGGAAAAGATCAAAGAAGAGACAGGTGCAGACATTCGAGTAATTCCTTTTGGTAGTGAGAATAAAGAAGGGAAGTGTGTTTACTGCAAAGAACAAAGCAGTATGATTCCAATATTTGCAAGAGGATATTAAAATGACAGTGTCCCCCGACATGGAAGTCAAAAAGCCACTTTTAGAACAATTCAAAGAAACACGAGGTAGAACATTAGAATTAGTAAAGACTTTAGAAAAAGATGATTTCGTAGTACAGACAGCATTTTTCACCAGTCCACCAAAGTGGCACATTGGACATGTTAGTTGGATTTATGAAGCAATAATGAGCAAGATTGACAAAAATTATGAATTCTACTCTACAGAATTTTCAGAATATCTAAACTCGTATTATCAACAGTTTGGAATACCACATGATAAAGGTGAGAGGGGGGTTATTTCAAGACCTACAACTGAACAAATTTTCCAATACTTCAATACAGTTAGTCAAAGAGTGAATCATTTTATCGAATCGACATCACTAAGTAATGATGTAATCAAATTAATCACGATGGGATTCCATCATGAATGTCAACATCAAGAATTGCTAGTCTATGATCTTCAGCACTTGTTAGCAGATCAATATAGACCAATAAAGAAAAATCAATTGCCAACATCTGCAAATGTTGAACAAAAATCAATAAAAATCAAAGGCGGGATATTTTCAGTTGGATATAATGATGTAGGGTATTGTTATGATATAGAATTACCAGAACATAAAGTGTATCTTGATGATTACACTATGGATGAATTTCCAATAACTAATGAACAATACCTGAAATTTATGAACGACGGAGGCTATGACACCTACAAGTATTGGCTGTCAGACGGATGGGAGAAAGTGAAAAAAAATGAATGGAAGGCGCCAATGTATTGGGAAAAAATTGAAGGCCAGTGGAAAGTAAGAGATTTTCTAGGAATTAGAAAAATAAACCCAAAAGAGCCAGTATGCCATATTAGCTATTACGAAGCAGATGCATATTGTAAATGGGCACAAAAGAGACTACCAACAGAAGCAGAGTGGGAAAAAGCAGCATGCTGGAATGAAGAAAAACAACAAAAAACAATCTTCCCATGGGGAAATCAAATGCCAACAGAGCAAAATGCCAATTTACTAGAATCATATCACTGGGGATGCACAGCGATAGGATCGTATCCTAACGGGGTTAGCCCATCAGGATGTCATCAGATGATAGGAGATGTATGGGAATGGACATCTTCAGAATTTATTGGATATCCAGGATTTAAGACAGGATTTGAAGAGTATAACGATAAATGGTTTACAAATCAAAAAGTATTACGACGGCTCATTTGGGACACCAAAGATGTCTATTCGCGGAAGTTATAGAAACTTTTTCAGATTAGATGAGAGATGGATGTTTTCTGGGTTTAGATGCGCAGATATTATTTAATTTTAATATTTTTTGATAACAAAGTCAATGCGAAATAACTATTTTCATCCAACCAAATAGTTTCTATTTTAAATCCAGTATCATGCATCAAATCTTTAATTTGGGATATTTTGAATTTATGAGAATGTTCAGTGTGGATTAATTCATTTTTCTTTAACATAATCGATAAATTAGATTTTGAAATAACAACGGATTGATCTTCAAGTGATTTTAAATACATTTCAATTCTTTGATCATGTTCATTATACAATGCATAATGAGAAAAATTATTCAAATTAAAATTGGAATCAAGTTCATCATTTAATCTAGACAAGACATTAAGATTAAACTGTGCAGTGACTCCTTGAGAATCATTATATGCATCCTCTAAAATTGTTTTGCTTTTTACCAAATCAAGACCAATTAAAAAGAGATCACCATCTTTCATAGTTGAGTTTATTTTTTTCAAAAATTCTTTTCCATTGACAGGAGTAAAATTTCCAAAACTAGACCCCAAAAAAACAATCAGGTTTTTAGTATCATCATAGTTTTTTAGAAATTCAAGACCACCCTCATACGAATCTATTATTCCAGTAATGAAAAGATCATCGTATTCTTGTTGAAGTTCAGATGAGCTTTCAGTCAAAATCTCAGAAATATCAATTGGAAAATACTCAATTTTTTCCTGAATCTGATTCAATACGTCTAAAATTAGCCTTGTTTTTACAGATGAACCACTACCAAGTTCAACTAATCTAAAAGAGTCATTGAGATAAGGAGGTAATTCATCTTTGAGTCTTTTGAGAATACTGATTTCAGTTCTAGTTGGATAGTATTCTGGCAAATCACATATTTTTTCAAATAATTTAGAGCCTTTTTGATCATAAAAAAATTTAGGATTGATGAATTTTGAAGATTGGTTCATGCTAAAAGATATTTCATCTGCAAAACTTTTTTCAACGACAGAAGAATTTGGTTTAAAGTACTGTAATTTAGAATCTATTTGAAATTTTTTATATGCTAATATTTTTTTGAATTGTTTTACTCAGGTATTAACTTCAATTGGATTTCACATAAATGCCTTATCCCAAATTAATAGGCATAAAGATATTTCTTGATATACCACTTTATTCAAATCAATGTATTGGATGAGATTCTAAGAATCGAACACTTGAATAAGACGTTTATCAAAAAAGGACGCTTCAAGTCAAAGACAACCAAGATAAAAGCAGTAGATGATGTTTCATTTGCAGTAAAAAAAGGAGAGATATTTGTATTGGCCGGTGAGTCAGGTTCCGGTAAATCAACAATAGCAAAATTAATTCTCAAATCCATTGAATCAGATTCAGGAAAAATACTATTTGAAAATCAAGAAATAAAAAATGACAAGGAAAGTTTGAAAAAAATTAGAATGAATTGTCAGATGATACATCAAGATCCATATGATTCAGTAAATCCAAGAATGACTATAGCAGATATCATCTCTGAACCACTTGAAATTCACAAGATGGGAAACAAGGATGAAAGAAAGAAGAGAGTGATTGAAGTACTGCGGGAAGTAAAGCTTGAACCCGTAGAAGAGATTTTAAAAAAATATCCACATATGTTATCCGGAGGTCAAAGACAACGCGTTGTTCTTGCCAGAGCACTAACATTAAAACCAAAAATCATTCTAGCAGACGAGCCTGTATCTATGCTTGATGTATCCATTAGAGCAGAGATGCTAGAATTAATGCATGAATTACAAAAAAAATATCAAATATCTTTTTTGTATATTACTCATGATTTAGCTACTGCAAGATATTTTGGTCAAAGAATAGGAATACTATATCTTGGAAAAATTATAGAGATTGGAACAACTAACGATGTTTTACTTAGACCAAAGCACCCTTACACACAAGCTCTCATCGATGCAATCTCAGAACCGGATCCTGAAAATCTAGATAGAGAACGAAAGATAAGAATCAATGAGCCCTTAGATATCAATGTCTATGAAGGATGTAGGTTTAGGGCAAGATGTCCATATGCCATAGAAAAATGTCAAGAGGAACCAAAATTAGAAGAGATTGGAACAAAACACTATGTTGCATGTTTTGTAAAGCTGGACTAGGATGTTTTAACAGATGGCATTCTCTTGTCTTTGTATGTAACAACGTATGATACACCATTTTTTGGATAAACACCATAGATTAGTTTGGCCTTTTGAACTACAGAGTCTTTGAGGGAGACCATGATGAATTGACTTTCTTGAGAACGTTCCTCCAAAATTTTTGCTAATCTTTCAGAGTTTGGTGCATCAAGGTGAGCATCTACTTCATCGAATAGATAGAATGGAGATGGCTTTAATTTTTGGAGTGCCAAAACAAAGACAATTGCGGCCAAAGTTTTTTCACCACCACTAATTGATGTGGATTCTCTTTTTGGCTTACTTGGAAATTGGATCATATAAGAAATTCCTGAATTGAAAATATCATCTTCATTTTGTAATTCAAGCCAAGCATTACCACCAGTCATCTTACTAAAGATCAGACGAATTTCTTTATCCACTTTATCAAATGCGTCTAGGAATGTTTGACGTTTATCTTTTTCAATATCTTCAATGAATTTAACAATCGAGTTACGTTCTTCCTCTAGTGAGTTTTTACGCACAGACATTGATCTATAGCCATATGATACTTCAAGATATGTTTCAGGAGCCTTTGCGTTAAGAGCATTAAGTGAATTATACTCAGTAGTCAGGCCATGAACAATAGAATCTACATCAAATGTCTCCATGTTTTTATCAAATCCAAAGGAAGTCAGCAATGTCTGCAATTTTGTTTCATTTTCAATTAAATCACGCAGATCACGAGTTAGAGAATCAGATTGTCGTTCAAGTGAATTGATCTCCTTTGTAAGTTCCTTGTCTTTTTCAGAAAGAACTTTTAATTTGTCATCATATTCTTTGAGTTGGCCAATAGATGAGCCAGAAGTTGAAATTAGTTCTTGTTCTTTTTCTCTTAATGTCACAAGGGTTGCAGTCTTTGATTCTTTTCGTATTTCTAATTCCTTAATTTTATTTTCTAACTCTTGATGTTGTGAGTTTAATGAAGATATCTCATCATATAGACCTTTTATTTGAGACTGTTTTCTATTTTCCTCGACTTGTATTGCAGTTAATTGTGAATCCTTATCACGGTATTCGTTCATTATTGTAGTGTAAAGTTTTTCAAGATCAGATTTTTTTGCATTGACTCTTGATAGTTCATTTGCAATACGGGTTTGCTCGCCACTTGCATAATTTTCTTCAACTATAGTAATTCTAGAATTTAATGATTCTATATGAGACTCACTTGAAGAAACTTCAACTAGCAGTGTTTCATGTCTTTGATTTAATTCAGAAATTCTTTCTGAGAGTTGCTGCTTCATGTTAATTGCAGATGAGATTCTCGATTGCAGATGGGAGTGATTCTCCTCAGTAGATGCAAGACCTTGTTCTGAGAGTGAAAGTCTTTTTGCATAACCCTGAATTGAATCTTCAAGTTTCTTTAGTGAATGTTTTTTCTTTAAAACATATTTTTTGAGTAAACTAATTGATTCAAGCAATCCATCAATATCAGTACTCATTGAGATAATTTTAGTCAATTTTGAGATTTTGGAGTTGATATCGATGACAACTGCCCCTCCTTTAGCCTCAAAATACTCACCGTTTATGGTCACTGCCTTATGACCCATTTTTGAAATACGGTATGCAGTATCTCTGGATTCTACAAGAACTACATTTCCAAAGAGAAATGTTTTCAGTGCAATATGAGAAGGATCACATTTTACATAATCAGATAAAACACCGATTACTCCAGAATCCTTTGGCAAATCTAATTTGAATTTTGGGATTGCATCTAGTGGAATTATTTTTAATTTTGGAAGATTCTTGGAGCGAGCAACTTCTGCAATGCTAAGCAACGTTGCAAAGTCTGGTACAACAATTGCTTTAATCCAATCAGAGCTAACGGCAAGTACTGAACGCTCATATTGTTTATCCCAAGAAATCATTTCATAAACCAAGCCAACAATACCAAGCTTGTCTGCATCTTCTTTTAATTTAGCTACAGTGTAATCTTCATGCATTATTCCTTTTACAGTTTTTATTTTTGATTCATATTGAGCAGCGGCTTTGCTAGATTTTTCTAAAATCAAATCAAGCTCTTCTAGATCATTTAGAGTTTTAGATTTTTTAGAATTCAGTCTAGATATTCTAGATTGTAATTCAGAGATAGATGCATTGTGATTATTAATAATTGATTCTAATCTTAATTTTAAAGCAGACAACTTTACTACATCTTGTTCTAGCTCAGAAAGTTTTGCAGTGTTTGATTTAATTTTAATTTGTGATTCTTCTTTTTCATTTTCTGCCTTTGATAACTTTAGTTTTGCTTGATTAAGTTGATCCGAGAGAAGTTTGATTTTATTATCAATTTCAGATTTTTTAGATGCTGCTACAGATTGTTCTGTCAATATTTTATTTCGTTCAGCATCAAGAAGTTCCAAATCATCATTAATCTTGTTCTTTTTTATGTTAGTTTCATTTATGGATTCTTGTATTTGTAAAATTCTTGATTGAATATCTTGTCCAGTAGATTGCATTGTTTCAATCTCGTTTTTAATTTCAGGGATTCTAATTTCAATTTGCTGTAAGCGTTTAGTAGATGCAACAATTGCGCTATTATCAATCTCATATTGCTCCATAGCTGAACTTAATTCAGAATCAATTGCAGCCTTGGCTTGACTGTAATCGTTGGCGGCAGTCATTAATTTTGATTTTTCGTTTTCTAGGGAGTTAATTTCGGTTCGAATTGTATTTCGCTCATCATCAAATGCTTTAATTTCATTGGTGATTTTCTGAAAAGTTTCCTCCTTTGATGATTTCTGGCTAGTAATTACTCGAAGTTTGTTTGAGGCAGCAATTGCTTTGTATCGATTTAATTCGCGTTCAAGAATATCATGACGTAGTTTTTGGTTGCGCTCTTCTTCTAGCTCATCAATTCTTTTTTTGATTTCACCCATCTTCGCTAAAGCAATTTCCAATCTTCTATCAGCATCATCTAGTTGTTTTATGGCTTCAGTTTTTTTCTCATCAAAGTATGATAAACCAATTAAATCTTCAATTGTTTTTCGTTTTTCTTCTGAAGTGAATTCAGAAATTCTTGTAACGGTTCCCTGTTGTACAGCGTTTAGCTGACCTAAACCAGCATTTGCTACATCAAGTAAATCCAATATTTGACTCCTGTTTGTTGGTTTTTTGTTAAGATAGTAATTATTTTCACCCTTGTCATCCATCTCCCGGGTTATCTCCACAGAATCAGCATCGACTGGAATTTTTCTATCAGAATTATCAAAATGAACGCTTGATCGTGCCAGTTTCGGACCGTGTCGATTTCCTTCAATATCATGAATCAAAGATCGTAGTTTATCAACTCTCATCATTTTTGGTTTATTTTCTCCAAGTGCAAAAATAATTGCATCCAAGATGTTACTCTTCCCAGATCCGTTTGGACCAGAAATTGAAACAAGTCCGGGTTCAAACATAACAGTAGTATTTTTGAATCCAAATGATTTGAAACCAAATATCTCTACTTTTTTAATGTGTACCAATAGTATTGTTTTCTCATTTGGTCGGATAATCGATACTTAACAAGTTTAGTTGACATAATTGATTAATTTTTCTTGGTTTACTATCATTTTTTTCGTAACGGTTACCATAATGAAATTAAATTTTGATCTTACTATAATGGTTATTATATAATAAAATAAAAAAATGAGCCTAAATTCATGAATAAATTATTGTAGATTATATTTTCAGGCGTGAAATAATGATCTAAAAAAAATGAATCATTTTTAAAATATAATTAAAATTAATTGAAAATGTTTATGGCTATTTGCCTTCAACAAATTTTTCGCAATCCTTCTTTGCTTGAACGTCAGACATTTGTTCAAGTGGATGCTTCATTAGGTATGCGCTTGCAGGAATTATTGGGCCACCTACGCCTCTGTCAAGTGCAATCTTTGCCAATCTAATAGCATCAATTACAATGCCTGCAGAATTTGCCTTATCGTCTACTTCTAATCGGACTTCCATGTTATAGGGAATGTTAGCCCATTGTCTACCTTCAATTCGCATAAACATTAGTTTGGTATTACCTAAAAATGGAATAAAGTCAGATGGGCCAACATAGATTTGATCATCAGCCAATCTCTCCTTGAGTTGACTTTGTACACTTTCAGTTTTAGAAATTCTCTTTGAAGCCAAGCGGTCTTGCTCTTTCATGTTTAGAAAATCAGTATTTCCTCCAACGTTAATCTGGTAAGTCTTTTCAATTTTAGTTCCACGATCACTGCATAGTTTAGCTAATGTTCTATGAACAATTGTTGCACCTACCTGACCTTTAATATCATCACCAATTACAGGAATGTTTTTTTCTTTGAATTTTTTTGCCCATTTTTCATCAGATGCAATAAAAGATGGAATACAGTTAACAAAAGCAGTGTTTGTGTCAAGACAGATCTGAGCCCAAAACTCTGTGACCTTGTCAGAACCTACGGGCAAATAAGATACGATGATTTCAACATTATTTTCTTTGATTATTTTTTTGACTTCCTCAGTGATTTGCTCATGTGTTTTTTTAGTTTCAAGAGGTTTGATTCTATTTTCTACCCAAATTCCTACTCCATCTAACAGAGGACTCTCGTAGACTTTGGCGTTTGTTTTAGGCATCTTATCTTTTGGGATCCAATCTACCATGTTTGGATAAGCGTAAATTGCTTCATTAAGTGGAGTTCCGACTTTATTATCACCCACATCAAAGCCACATACAAAATCAATATCATGAATTCCATACCCAGCTAGTTTATCATGAATTATTCCAGTTACTTCCTGAGATGGGGTTTTGTCTATAGTACTCGATTCCTTGGATTAGGCCTGCAAAACAATTACCTATGCCTACCAATCCTACACGAATTCTTTTTGCCAATCAAAATTTACAGAGATTATGCTCGTTTTAAGTTTTCTTAAATCAATTGAAAATACACTATAAGCAAGGCAGAATTTTATACCTGTCGGCAAGAAATCAAACATGATCAAACCAGGTCGTCCTGTAAAAGACATTGAAATAGATTCGGATACATCAATTGAAAAAATTTTTGACGAGATATCAAAGTCAGGAGGGTTTGAATCTGTTAATCTCTCAGATGGTTTGGATATTTTAACTGCAATGATATCTGACCAAGAATGTCTAAAATTTATTTCATTTGTGGGAGCAGTTGTATCAACAGGATTACGCGGAATAATAAAAGACATGATAAAAAACAAGTGGTTTGATGTTGCAATAACAACATGTGGTGCCTTGGATCACGATATTGCAAGGCATTTTTCAAATTACAAAGAAGGCTCGTTCACTATGGATGATGGCGAGCTTGCAGACCAACACATACACAGACTAGGAAATATTTTGGTTCCAATGGAAAGTTATGGTCCGCTCATTGAAGAAAAAATGCAGTCATTCTTAGAAGAAGAGTACAAAAATGGAATAAAAGAAATGTCTACTGTAGAAATTTGCAAGATGATAGGAAAACACCTAGGTGAAAATTCTTTTCTATACTGGGCTTACAAAAACAACATAGATGTGGTAGTGCCAGGAATTATGGATGGTGCTGTAGGAAGTCAGATATGGTTATTCACACAAAAACACAATGATTTTAAATTAAATCTTGCAGGGGATGCAGATTTACTATCAGGATTAATTTTCAAAGCAAAAAAAATCAGGAGCATTGATGATTGGAGGGGGAATTTCGAAGCACCACACACTATGGTGGAATCAATACAGAGAAGGTTTGGATTATGCGTTTTACATTACAACGGCACAAGAGTTTGATGGTAGTTTAAGTGGAGCATTGGTAAGAGAAGCCATTTCTTGGGGTAAGGTCACACAGCAAGCAAGACAAGCCACACTGCATGCAGAAGTGACAACAATTTTACCATTTATTTATGCAGCATTAATTTCAAGAATAAAGAGTAAAAATTAGATAAAAACTATTATTCACTAAAAATTAATGAAATACAGTGTATTCTAAAATAAGAATTAAAGAATTAAGATCGATTAATGTAGAGGGTGGTTATCTTATAGATGGATTCCCTTCAATGGGATTTGCGAGTGCTATTGCAACAGAATCAATGATTCAGATATCACAATTCAAGATAGCAGGGATTGTAGACTCTGATCGTTTTCCACCGATTAGCGTTATTAAAGAAGGGAGACCGAATTACCCGACACGAATTTTTGTAAATGATGATCTCAAGGTTTCAATTTTTTTGTCATATCTCACAATAGATGAATCATTACACAGAGTTGTTGCAAAGACAATGCTCAATTGGGCAAAAAAACAAAAAATTCAGCTGATTGTAAGCAGTGTAGCAGTAAAATCAATGGGAGGACTTGAAGGAATGATGGCAGTAGGAAATACAGAATCTGCCAGAAAAAAATTAAAAGAATCAGGATTAAAAGTTCTCCAACACGGTACAATTCCAGGAATACCAGGGATGCTACTCAATGAGGGGACACTTACCAATCAAGATGTCATTGTAATTTTGTTTCAATCAGACGGAACAGGTCCAGACTTTAGATCAAGTGCTCAATTGTGTACTGGTATATCACAATTAATTCCAGGGACGTCATGTGATATACCACTTTTACAAAAAGAGGCAGAAAAAGCAGAGCAGTCAATTAAAGAAACTGATGAAGAAACAAGGCATGTAAAAGATTCCATCTATAGATAAAGAAACCATCAGAGTACCAAGTTTATCTTATGATCGAATAAAACAAGAATAGAAATTCATGAATCAGATTTTAGAATTTGCGGCAATTGTTATTCTAATTTCGGCATCAGGTGTTATGGCGCCGGGTCCACTATTTGCAGCAAATGTATCTCAAGGATTGCGAGGAGGAGGAAAGGCAGGAATCAAAATGGCCATAGGTCATACCATTGTGGAATTTCCACTAGTCATACTGCTGGGAATGGGGGTATTTTCATTTGAAGTTTTTCCAGAATTTAGAACATATGTTTCAATTTTAGGTGCAGTTGTACTTTTTGTATTTGCAGGAATACAAATTAGATCAGCATTACAAAAAAACAAATCAAATAATTTCAATTTAAAACACAGCCCTATAATTACAGGGGTTTTACTTACGGGATTAAATCCATTTTTCATTGTATGGTGGTTAAGTGTGGGGTTCAAATTAATATCTGATGCCGTGTTAATTTGGGCATTTACTGGAATACTTTTTGTATTTTTATTTCACATATGGATGGATTTTGCATGGTTGTATTCAGTAGGACATCTAGCTTCCAAAAGTTCAAAGATTCTATCTAACAGAAATTATAAAATTTTAATGATTAGTTTGAGTGTAATGTTGGCATATTTTGGAATTACATTCATTGCAGATATAGTTTAACCACAATCTATAATTTCTATTTCTGGGGAACAATCAAGATTAAATAAATTAATTTTTTCAACTAGGGCATCACAAATTTCTGGATCCATTGATTTTTCATATGTCTTCAATCCAGTAATAATTTCAATGTGTCTAAACCCACAAGAATCAATTACAAACCCAACAATTATTGAAACAATTACAATAGAAACAGAAACTAGAATTAATTTCCTAACATTTTTAATTTTTTGTAATGTCAATTTCTATTGTAGAGACATTACGTGTTTTACCATCTTGAGAAGTAAGTGAATCAGATAAAATTCTAACATCGCTTACAACATATCCAACAGCATTCATTCGTTTAACGATCATTTGAGATACATCAACTGCCTGAGTGATTCTTTTACCTCTTGCCTTAATTGTTACAGTCTTCCTCGTTGAAAGTTGTGTCAATGTAGCAGATACATAAGTCATTACAGGTTTAGTACCTACAAAAATCACGTCACGTTCATCAGAATCATCTTTTGATGAAG
>NZ_AHJG01000122.1:0-26697 GCF_000241145.1 Candidatus Nitrosarchaeum limnium BG20
TTTTTATGTTGAAATGATTTGCAATCATGTCTTTTTTGGATAGAGGTTTTTTTACAAATCCTATTTTTTCAATAGAATATTTGTCTGAAGAATAATTTTCAATTGATTTACCTCTACTGTCAGAGCAAACAAATTGTTCAGTTACTGCAAAAGCATCTTTGAGTCCCAGTGCTTTAAGTCGAATTCCGGTTTTTCTAAAAATGTCAGAGAGTGCATGATTGGTATCTATTTTTCTCTTTTTTAATTTGTAAACAGCATATCCCTCTTGTGTGGAGATTGACTTGAGGGATTTATCAGATATTACCTCAGATACTTGAAAGTCTTCAGCCTCAGATCTTATTTGTCCCCCAATTCCGTTAAACGTTGTACTAAAAACAGAGATTCCTATTTGAGAATCGATTTCAGGTATCACGGTAATATATTCACGGTAACATATTTGCTAATTGAAATATCTTCTATTTGAGAACCAAGCAATATTTTGTATGTTCCAGGAATTGCATCATCATCTGCAGTAATCAATACATCAACGGATTTAGGAGTAGAATCTAATTTGAAAGGACTTGTAGTAGTTGATGTCGCATTCAAAAAGTTGTCAGGATATGACACTATCAAAGACATTTGAGGAATATCTTTTTGAGATGAAATAATAAAAGATGTTGCCTTTGATTCACCTGGTTTTAATGTGATATCTTTTGATTCTAGATCTATTGCAAATGGAAGTGGGACAGAAGTATCAACTACGCCGATGTTGTTTTCTACCCATTCAGTAAACCAGATTTTATTTTTGTATATTGAGAAATCAAATATTTGGGCCAACCCACAATCAGAGTTTGGTTCACAGTCACCCCATGCAGGATTCTTTGATGGAATCATGTATTCCACAAGGGAATCAGTTTTTGTGTCCAGTACTGATATGTTGTTGATGTTTGTTCATTGAAGACCAACTGTCCTTCTGGAGCAATCTTTATCCAATAGGGTCTAGAGATTGGAGATTTTATGATTCCAGTTGCATTACCATATGTGGATTGTTTTGGGTCTGATGTTACATATGGTGTGAAAATTTCGGTAGTAGGATCAAAACTGAATATGGCAGATCTTGATGTGTCGGCTATCCAAATCTTCCCATCGTCAGAAGCAGCAATACCGTTTGGAGTTAGTAAATCAAAAGGCAATTGGTATACTTTGATGTGATCAAGTGATGGTAAAGTATCACCTTTAGCGTTAGCTAGAGCATTACGATATCCTTCTTGATCAAATTTTACCAAGACTCCGCCTTTTTGGAATATCCAATTTGTATACCAGACATTTTTAGAACTATCAATTGTAAAAGCCCCAGTTACAGAACCTTCTACAGGAGAAGGAAGATTAAGATATTTTAGATTATCAGCAGTTTGAGTTGGATCTAAAAAGGTGATTTTGTTTCCAGTAAAATCATTGATTATTATTTGTGATCCATCGACTTTCAATTTTTGTGGTAACGTATCACCAGTTGCAGGGAATGCTATTCGATGATATTTTTCATCTTGAGTTGTAAATTGCCAAATAGAATCATAGGATTCATCTGTAAACCAAACAGACCCATCAGGGGAATAATCCATTCCCCATATCATGGAGCGACCATTTTTTGGCCATAGTGAATTATTAAATTCTTTAAAGGATTCAGTTGTAGGATCAAATTTTGCTATATTACCAGTGTTGGTTTGTGCAAACCACACATTTCCAGAATAATCAGTTGCAATTGCAAGTGGATTTGTACACTTTGTCGGAATTGCAAATTCTTTTACAAACGGTGTAGATTTTGGATTATTTGATCCACAGAATTGTGCACGTTGTGCATCAGGAAAATGATCTGCCGGAGTACCAGTAATAGTTATTTCAGGATTATCAGAATCCATATTTTGTTTAGGAGTATTATTGACCATCACACCTGCTGCCAAAGATGTCAGCATAATTACTGCAAAAAAGCCACCTACGATAATTGCTTTCTTCTTCACAAATGAAAAAATATCTTCCCATGTTATATCTTATTCCAAGAAAAATCCAAAAACTAGAGTAATTTCAAGTCCCCAGTTATTTTGTCTATCAGATTTTCAGGTGCTGGACCAATAGAGATGCATGTAATAGTTCCTGGAGCGATTTGAGTATGTCCAGCATCTGTAACTTCAGACCATGGGAGATTCAAATCAATTGCATGTCTTTTGACTTCTTGTAGTTCTTTTAGGCCTGAAACTTTGAGAACTACTTTCTCTTGGCCACCCCACCATTGTTCAAACCATTCTGGATGAGATTTTCTAACATGTTCAGCTCCTAAAACACAGGCATGACCAACTTGTGCTGCAATCTTTCCTTTTCCCATTTCAAGATCAGTTCTAATTACAATTACTTGCTTGATGTCTCCCATATGAATATCAAAAAACACTCCTAATGAAAAACTTTTGAATTAAATAATTGACAAATAAACAAAATATGTGTACTTTGACGTAGTGGTTGCTGGCGGAAGTGTTGCAGGATTAATCTGTGCAAGAGAAATTGCCAGTAATAATCACAGCGTCCTTGTAATTGAAGAAGATTATGAGATTGGCACTCCAGAGCATTGTGGAGGGTTAGTTAGTACTGCAGGATTGGAAGAGTTAGGAGTATTACCATTTAGAAAAACATTTGATCATCTAATTGAAACAGCGGAGATTCATGCACCAAACGGCAAAAGTTTTACTATTAATTCGAAGAAACAAAAGGTTGCAGAGATTAGTAGAAGAGAGTTAGACAAACAGATTGCACATCAATCTCAAAAAAAATGGAGCTGTAATCAAAGTAAGAACAAGTTTTCAAGAAATGACAAACGACGGGGTTAGAACTAGTGATGGTGAAATAAAATGTAAGATTTTCGTTGATGCCAGAGGAGTGTCATCTCTAATTCATAAAGATAGAACTGGAATTTTATCTTCAGCTCAATACGAGATTTATGCAAGTTGGATTAAGAAAGGAAAAGTAGAAGTATTTTTTGATCAGGAAAAATATCCTGGATTTTTTGCATGGGTCATACCATCGGACGAAGGTAAAGGCAAGGTAGGAGTAGCAGGCAAAGGAATCAATGTTGCAGAAGCAATAGAAAAGTTTCTTGAGGACAAAGGAAATCATTCAACAATTAGAAAAATTTATGCTCCAATTTGGATCAAAGGACCAATAGACAAATTCATTGATGGTAGAACTGTGATTGTAGGAGATGCAGCAGGGCAAGCAAAACCTACTACTGCTGGGGGGATTTATTCTAGTGGGATGGGTGGACTGTATGCAGGACAAGCCATTTCAAAATATTTGGAAACAGAAGATAGAGAGAATTTAGAAGAGTATCAAAAAAGATGGACAAAAAGATTTGGAAAAGAATTTGAAAAGCAGTTATTTGCAAGAAAGATCTTAGAGAGACTAGACAATAATACGGTCAACAAATTATTTGAGTCTGTAACCCCTGAGATTACAAAAGAGATTTCAGAAAACGAAGACTTTGACTTTCATACTGGATCTATCGTAAAGTTACTTGGGATCAAAGGTTCAATCAAAACTGCTCAGGCCATTATTGGCGGGGAATTTAAAAAACTACTAAGTTGAGTGCACAATTTCTAAGCAAGATATAAATGATGTTTGGAGAAAATTGTGGCATGTCATCTACCATTTCATTACCAAAATGTAGTTGTTGTCACAGACATATTATGCCTAATGATAAATGTGTGAAATTCAATTGCCCAAATTGCGGCGAAGTTTTAGTATGGAGATGTGAAAGTTGCAGAGAAGCCGCAAGAACATACACTTGCAGTTCATGTAATTTTCAAGGACCTTAGAAATTGACTCAGTTACTACTAGTTACAAAAATTCTTCCAACTGGAATGGATGTAGATCTTGACAAATTATCTGAGACAATCAAAAGTGCTCTAAAAGAAGGAATTCAAATGAAAAGACATGCAAAAGAACCATTGGCATTCGGATTAGAATTTCTCAAAGCAGAGTTTGTTTTAGAGGATAAAGAAGGTCAAATGGATTCACTAGAGGATGCCGTAAAATCTGTAGAAGGTGTCAGTGAATTCGAAGTACTCAATATGAGTAGAATGTCAGTGGACATGAAATAGGAGGGCATCTTGGTACGCAAAGACGAACCTTTGCAGATGCGGGTTGGAGAAGCTAAACAAAGAGATGTTGGTAAAAAACGGGCCAGAATTGGACCGGAAGCTATGGATTTTCTTAAAGTCACTCCAGGTGACATTATTGAAGTCATGGGATCAAGAACTAGCTGTGCAGTTGTATGGCCAGTAGACGAGGACGAAAAAACTCCAGATATAATTAGAATTGATGGACAAACAAGAAAAAATGTTGGTGCATCATTAAACGATATTGTAAAAATAAGAAAGGCATCATCAAAGATTGCAAAATCAGTTATGCTAATTCCTGTAAATGATTCTGTTACAGTTGACAAAGAGTTTACAGACTTTGTAAAAAACAGATTGAAGGGATTACCAATTACTCATGGAGATGAAATATCTGTAATGATTTTAGGAAACTCGATGGATTTTAAGATTAGCAAGACATCCCCTAAACACATAGTCAAGATAGACAGAGCTACAACTCTTACAATTTCTGCTGGAGAAACAGGGGAGAGAAAAAGCAGAGTGACATATGAAGAAGTTGGAGGTCTAGGACATGAAATAAAATCAATGCGGGAGATTGTTGAATTGCCATTAAAGCATCCAGAATTATTTGTACGATTAGGTGTAGAGCCACACAGTGGCATTTTGTTGTACGGTCCACCAGGATGTGGCAAGACACTGATTGCAAAAGTTCTTGCAAGCGAATCAGAGGCAAACATGTTTTCAATTAACGGACCAGAGATAATGAACAAGTATTACGGTGAGACTGAAGCAAAATTAAGAGACATATTCAAAGAAGCAAAAGACAATTCGCCAAGCATAATATTTATCGATGAGATTGATGCGATAGCTCCAAAAAGAGAAGAAGCATATGGAGATGTTGAAAAAAGAGTGGTTGCTCAATTACTAGCTTTGATGGATGGCCTTAATGACAGAGGAAACGTAATAGTACTTGGAGCAACCAACAGACCAGAAAGTATTGATCCTGCACTAAGAAGACCAGGAAGATTTGACAGAGAGTTTGAGATTTCAGTTCCAAACGAAGACGGCAGATTAGAGATTCTAATTATTCACACTAGAGGAATGCCAGTAGCAGATGATGTAGACCTGAAAGATTTGGCATCAGAATTACATGGGTATACTGGAGCGGATATCAAATCACTTTGCAGAGAAGCTGCATTAAAGGCAATTAGACGATATCTACCAGAAATAGATCTTGAAACTGAAAAGATACCATCTGATGTCTTACAATCAATGCAGATAAAATTAATTGATTTCTACGATGCAATGCATGATGTCATCCCAACTGCAATGAGAGAATTTTACGTTGAAAGACCAAAAGTTTGGTGGCATGATGTTGGTGGTTTGGATAATGTCAAAAAAGCATTGACAGATAATTTGATTGTTGCAATGAAAGAACCAACCAAGTTCACTAAGATGGGAATCAGACCTCCAAAAGGGGCCTTAATTTACGGACCACCTGGTTGTGGAAAGACATTGATTGCAAGAGCCTTAGCTACTGAAACTGGAGCTAACATGATTTTAGTTAAAGGTCCTGAGATTTTATCAAAATGGATTGGTGAATCAGAAAAAGCTGTAAGGGAGATATTCCGAAAAGCAAAGACATCATCACCATGTGTGGTAATTTTTGATGAGCTCGATTCACTTGCACGCTTAAAGGTAGGAGAAGGTGGAGTAGGTGAAACTGTTCTAAGTCAATTATTAACTGAGATTGAAGAAGGAACATCATCAAGAGTAGTAGTAATTGGAATCACAAACAGACCAGATGTATTAGATAATTCACTTCTTAGAACAGGCAGACTTGATTTGGTGCTATATGTTCCACCACCTGATGACAAAGGAAGATTAGAGATTATCAAAATTCTAACGAAAAAGATGCCACTTGCAAGCGACGTTAAACTAGAGGAGATTGCAGTCGCAACTCAAAATTATACAGGAGCAGACTTGGCGGCACTTTGTAGAGAAGCTGCAGTGCAAGCAATGAGAAATAATTCTGCCAAGATTACTAATTCAGACTTTGCAAATGGAATGAAGCAAGTAAGGCCATCAATCACCAAAGAGGTGGATCAATGGTATAACACCATAAGAGAAAGTATATCTAACGTGGTGCCCAAGTCAGGAGATAAATCATTCTACGGATAAAAATGGCAATTCCACTAAAAAATTTAATGCATGAAAAAATCAAGGAGATGAATTCTCTTACGGATGTTGAGCTTTACAAAGCTATGACAAAAGACGGAACAATCATCCCTGAAGACAGATTCAATAAATTACTTTTAGATTTAGAGATCTTGGGATTAATCAAAGTTGCATGGATAACAAAAGAAGCTAGAAGAATAGAGATTGTCACAATAAAAGAAGAGATAGATATTGTGGATGAGCAAAATCAGGAAGTAATGGAAAAAGACTATGAAGCAAGTTTTCCTGGTTTTGAAAAATAATCAAGTTTTAAAATAATGGAAAGTGAAATGCAGCATCTAATGCAACTGCAACAAAGATAATTGTCAAATACGGAGCAGTAACTTTGTATGCTTTCCATGCAAATTCAGATGTCGGGGTTTTAGTTAGTTTGTAATGATAAGCCAACATCAATCCTCCCGACACTGCTGCGATTACAGTGTAAACGAGTCCCATACCAAATGCAGGCAATATCAAAGAGTATGGAAGTAAGATCAAAGTGTTTCCCAAAATGTATTTTGATGTTCTTTGCATTCCAATAACAACAGGGAGCATTGGAATGTTTGCTTGGGCATATTCGTCTTTTATCTTCATTGCAAGACACCAAAAGTGAGAGGGAGTCCAAACAAATACCAAAAATCCTACCAAAAATCCCAACAGATCCATACTTCCGGTTGCAGCAGACCAACCTGCCCAAGCTGCTGCGCTACCTGCAATACCACCAATTACAATATTTGATGTGTTTAGTCGTTTGAGCCATACTGTGTAAATTATTACATATGAGAAAATTCCAAGTGCTATAAAAAATGCAGACACTGGATTTAGTGTAAAATATCCATAGATAACAGAAATGCAACTTACAGCCAATCCATAAATCATAACATGTGATGCTGCCATTCTTCCAGATGGAATAGGTCTAGTACTGGTTCGAGTCATTTTCGGATCAATGTCTTTATCATAATAATGATTCAGAGCACTTGATCCAGCAGATGCCAATGCGCCTGCAATAATTATGTGCAAATATGCAATATAATCAAGATGAGGCACATTTGGAACGAGTTTACTTGCTGCATACATTGACGTAACTGCAGTAATTACTAGTAATACTACAATCCTTGGTTTGGAAATTTCCATTATTTCTTTAAAGCCCAATCTCAATTCATCCCAATCAGAAGCCATTTAATTTATTCGACTTTGATCTAGGTTATTTCAAAAGGAATAAGTATCTCAGAATTGTCAGCTAGCTTGAATGAGTAATTGGGACCTCATGATGCCAGGCATGGGATTGACAGCTATAGGCGTTACAGGCGTAACAATATCATACGCAGGGATAGCCCATACATTTGTCGATGGAATGCATGCCCTTACAGGCCTGACCATGTTTATCGGATTGATATTTTTGTCAGCAGGCATCTTAGATGGCGGTGTATCCACCAGTAACAGAGCAAAAGCAACCACACTAGTCATTCTTTCAATTGGACTATCATTTGGAACATTTGCATTAACAATGAACTCTTCAAATTACACAATTACACTAGCAGGACTTTTGATGGCAGTCGCGTTTCCATCCATAATAATTTCATATCTTGCAATGAAGATGCCGCAGTATGCAAAACCAGTCGGAGCAATTGTAGCACTAGCAAGTGCAACAGGAATTATCATGTGGTTTGCATTTGGATTTGTAAGTCCGGATACATACATGATCAATGAGCCAGTTGTAGAAGAAGTAAAAGAAGAGATGATATCAACGGCTCCAGTATTTACAATTTCAATTTTAAAGGATTCAGCAATACAAGGAAATCCAGATTATGAACCAGATGTAGCACATGTTCCCAAAGGAGATGTTATTGAATGGATAAATGAAGATACAGTGCCACATACAGTAACTAGTTCAGTAGACTTTGGGGACACGTTTAATTCCAACATGATGAACGCTGGTGAAAAATATACATTGGATACAAGTAAACTTGCATCTGGAGAATATGAATACATGTGCATGGTACATCCTTGGATGGTTGCAACACTAATCATAGAAGAACCAAAAGGAGAAGTCAAAGTAATGATTCCACAAGGTTCAGGAACACAAAAAGAAGGACAATTGTATTATGATCCTACAACAATTACAGTACCAGTTGGAACACCAGTAGTATGGGATAATGTAGACAATGTTGTACACACTGTAACTAGTGGAAAAGATGCGACACCTGATGGCACATTTGATTCGGGATTAATTGATGCAGGTAAGACATTCAAGTTCACATTTAGTTCACCCGGAAAAGTAGATTACTTTTGCATGGTACATCCATGGATGGTAGGCTCTGTAGAAGTAGAGTAGGTTTGAAAAAAATTATCATCACTGAAGATCAAAAAAAAATACTTGTTAATCACACAAATAATGAAAAACCAAACGAGTCTTGTGCCATATTATTTGGCTCAGTAAAAGAACAAGTTGCATCAGTAAAAGAGGTATTTCTTGCAAATAATATTGAAGAGTCTCCAGTAAACTTTACAATTTCAAATGAACAGTTGATTGAGATCTACAAAACTGCCGAGGACAGAAAAACAGATGTTGTTGGAATATTTCACTCACATCCAAATTCTGAGGCATATCCATCAAGTACGGACAAAAAATTTATGCAAAGCAATCCAGTTGTTTGGGTGATTTATTCAGGAGTGTCAAAGAATTTCAGAGCATATGTACTTGAATCAGATATCTCAGAGATTTCAATTGAAACATCATTTTAATTGAAAAGTGCCATCAACCCCATCTGCTATTTTTAAGACGGATTTATCAGGAGTGATGATTTTTCCAATCACGTTAACTGGTGATGCGGGAGTAATATCGCCTTTTTTCCCAATTGGTGTCGGGCCATAAAAAAGACAAATAGCCTTGCCAGTTGGCCAATATGCAACATCATTTAATGAGACAGGAGACTGGGCGTTTTCTTCAGTTACATCAATTGGAGATTCAGATGAATAGATTTCATCACCCCAAATATGGAGTTTAACTGTAAAAGGCAATCTTTCTACAAATTCTTTAACAGTCTTTGGTGAAAATTTATCATCTAACTCCAAAGATACATCAGTGTTTTTTATTTTAAGGATAATTGGATATTTCATAATTTAACATAGAAACAAAGAAGATAAAGTTTAACGAATCAAATTATCTTTTAAGAAAAGATAATTCTTGTCCATTTCCAACTGGAACAGTAACAGAATCAAATCTTTTATTTTTATGTATATGATTTAGATATTTTTGAATATATTTTGTGAAACGGGTTGGGTATAGAATGTTATCTGCGGCAATTATGCCATCTTTTTTCAGCAAAGGAACACACAAATCAAAGTAAAGTGAGTATTGTTCTTTATCTGCATCAATAAAGATAAAATCAAATTGTTCTCGTGATTTAGATTTACTTAGTTTAGTCAAGACATCTTTTGCCACTCCCTGCTTGATATCTATCATTTTTGAAACTCCAGCCTTTTTAAAATTAATTTTTGCTTGTTCTATCTTTTGAGGATTTTGTTCTATGGTGATGATCTTTGATTTTTTACTGATAGAGCCCGCAAACCATAATGTAGAATATCCAACAGACATACCAATCTCCAGTATTTTTTTTGGCTGGTGTGTATTTAATAATAAATTGTAAAAAATTCCTGTATCTTTAGTAATAGCAAGCATTCTTTGGTCACGTTCCACTTTGTGATAGTTTTTTTCTTCGTAAGTGGATCTTCTCTCAAGTGAGCGTAAAACTGAGGCTATTTTTTTATTCAATTAAAAATTGTATGAAAAACCAGAATTTAACTGAATATTAGAATAATAATTTTTCAAGACGATGTTTTGTATTTATCAGATAAGATAAGACATACAAAAAAACCACTTCCTGAGAGGACATCGGCCTTGTGCATCACTCCCTTAGGAATGAATATAGTTGCAGGAGATCTTACCTTGTAAGTCTCATCACCCAATTGAATTTCATATACAAGTTTCTTGCCCTGTGAGAGAATAATGTTTACTTCATCAGCATTATGTTTATGCAGTGTACTGTATTTGGATATTTTTTTATTTTTTACATCAACAATGTGGACAGCAGCATGAATATTTGAGTCAGGAATAGTTTTTTTACTTAACATAGATAGGCGCTTAATTGGAGCTTTTTTATGAAATGGAACATTAGATAATGATTCATTGATTCCTTTTGTAATGTATTTTTTATATTTCTGCATCAATGTATTAAGAGAATTTTTAGTATAAATAAGTAGGATAGTGATTCATCATATAAGTAACAAGTGATAATTAAAAATCATGCAAGATAGGACATCTGAGTGGTTTGTTCCAAAGATAGGTCCACGTAATTTTAGAATCGGTGTAGGGATATGTTGTTCTTACCATACACAACTATTGTAACATGTTTTGCTATTTGGGGTTCACTTGGTGGAGTTTTTGTTTTAGATAGACTTGTAGCAATAGGTGTAATCTATTTTCTAGCTGTTGGTGTCTCTGCTCACTGTCTTGATGCAGTTGGTGGAAAGACTAAACCTTGGGGAGATTTACCAAAAAGAAAAATTGTATCTATTGCAATTTCTTCATTGGTAGTTGTTTTTACTATTGGATTTTACTATGCATTTTTAGATTCCCCATTGTTGATTCCAATAGGAATTGCTGAAGGATTTTTTTTATTTGCATATAATTTAGAATTGTTTGGGGGAAAATTTCATAACAATTCATCAACCATAATATCGTGGGGAATTTTACCAGTTTTTGCAGGTTCTGCCATACAGTCCAACTCTATTTCAATTGAAACAATACTTTTGAGCATAATTTCAGCCTCAATTACCTACTTGCTAATCACAACATCAAGAAAGTACAAGCACCTAAAAAGAGAAGGAGTCGATTTAGATGGAATCAAAAATAAAGAAAGAATTCTAAAATTAATTACAATTGGCGTGATTGCAATAACAGGGTTATTCTTTATTTTAAAAATTGTATAACTTGAAATACAAAAACACATGTTTGACTCAAAAGTATAATAAAGTTATAGAATATTTAGAAACATGTTTAATAATATTGCAGTTGCAATTATCACTCCAACTCATACCAAAAAATCATTTGATATTGGTATTCAAATGGCAAAAAAATTTGAATCAGAATTAACAGTTATAGAATGCGTGTATAAAATTCAACCAAAATTTTATTTTTTTGAAACAAAATCAGACAAAAAAATTTTAGAAAAACAAAAGGAGAAAATGAAAAAGGAATTAGAGAATTGGGAGGAAATAGCGCTTGGAAAAGGAATTAAAATAAAGACAAAATTTGCCTTGACAGATTCTATTGCAGAATGGGTAATAGATTATGTTAAAGAACACAAAATCAATCTACTGATAATGGATTATCCTAAACTCTCAATGGTAGAGGCAACACATTATGACGACATCATCAACATGATTCACCATAAAGCAAAGTGCAATATTTTAACTGCAAAAGAAAAATAATTCAGAGATTTTTTAAATTAAGTTTAGGGTTTGAATAACAAAAATCCTAAAAGTACACTCAATCCAATAAAGGCAATTATTGTAAAGGTCATATGTTGTTGAGCCTTTTCTTTTTCAAAAAATGTTCGTGGACTTACCCCACTTATGAAAAACACTATCATCATTCCTAGAACCAATCCAATAATGTTTGCAGCAGTCAGAGTCAAGGCATTTGCAAAAATATCAAAATCCAACAGCGCGATGCCAATTCCTGCAACAGTTGCTGGTGGTACTAATGCTGCTGCAATTGCTACACCGACTAAAATGCCTGGAATGTTTGAAGACATTGCAATCCCTCCAGCAATTCCAAGGGCTATTGCAACACCCAAAAATACAGGAGACATTTCTGTTCTCGATAAAATCTCATTTGTCATAGGTAAATCAGTAAACTGAAGTGCAATTGCTGTTAGGAGAGCACCTGTACCAATCACAGATAGTAATAAAATCAAACCAGAGACAAACGATTTTAGCATCTTATCGGTTTTTCCAACTGCGGTATTGAATGAGAAAGCAGAGATCGGACCAAGTAATGGAGAAATCAACATTGCGCCAATTACCAAAGATGCGTTATTTGCAAATAGTCCTACAACTGCAACGCCAGCAGCAATAACTATCATGAATAAAAGATTTCGATTAAACTTTACACTTGGTTCAATTATTGACTGATACTCTTCAATGAGTTTATTCTTTTTTACTTTGATCTCTTTAGTTTCTAATTCTTTGGCATAATTTGAAAGATATTCAGATAGGGTTGCCTCAATTGCAATACTAGTAACATAGAGTTCTTTTTTTCTAGAGTCTATGATTCGGTTCAAATCATTAGTTAGTGCAGGTGAGAGAATGTCTGGACATATTCCAGTATATCGTAAAAGCTTGTCATTATCTGACATAGTCAGCTCAACATGAAAAGGAATTTTATATTTTTTAAAAACAAATTCTATACTTTGACTTTGTTGCTCATAACAAACTACTTCCGTTTTTCTCAAATTATATTTCTATACTAATATCTTGTAATGTATCTTTATGTGTTATTAGATTCTAAGATCATAGAATGACTTGAAGATTATTGAATAAAGTATGCCTATCTCAAAGATCTTTGAATTAAATATCCCTTTTTCTAAATAGAATTATGGAAATTCACGTATACGACACTTATGTCAAAGCCAAAGATGGTCATACCATGCACTTTGATGTAATTACAGGTGAAAAAAACCACGACAAAGCCATACAATATGGTAAAGAGTGGTTAAAAACAGTCGGCGAAGCAAATGCTACAATGACTACCAATGAATGTCAATTTTGCCATTCACAAGGTGCACCAGAGCCTGTTGAACGGGCAATTAAGGAAAAAGGTTATTTCATCCAAAAGATGGAAGGCTGTCCTTAAACATCTTTTTCCTTTTTTAATTTTGATCTATATTTTTTAGTCTAAACATTTTCTTAAAATCATGACAGAAAACAAGTATGCAAAATGGACTGTAGACGGAGACAAAAAAACAAAATGGATTTGTGGTTGTTTTCAAACAGTAGATGATTATTTTAAATTCTGTAAAATGCACAACGAAGTTTTGAAAAAAGCAATTCAAACACAAATAGATGAATTAGATTTAACTTTGGTTATAGAAGACTAGAGAGCCAACAGTGCAATAAATGCAGATACAAAGACAATTGCAATTGTGTTTAGTAATTTGATTACAGTATTTAGTGCTGGACCTGCTGTGTCTTTGTAAGGATCACCGATGATATCTCCGACCACTGCAACTTTGTGTATTTCAGTTCCTTTGTCTCCTTGCATCTCCACTAGTTTCTTTGCGTTATCCCATGCACCACCAGTGTTTGCCAAGTGATATGCTAGTGGAATGCCAGTTACAACTGCGCCCATCAACAAACCGGCTACGGCTGTAGGTCCTAACAAAATTCCTAGAATAATTGGAGAAATAATTGCAATGACTGCAGGTTTCCATAGTTCTTTAATTGATGCAGCGGTAGCAATGTCAACACATTTTGCATAATCAGGCTTTGATGTTCCTGCAAGAATTCCAGAGTCTGCCTTGAATTGTCTTCTAACTTCGTCTACCATTTTTCCGGCAGCGCGAGATACACCGTTGATTAATTGTCCTGTGATGATAAATGGAATCAATCCACCAACTAGTAATCCTACAATAACGGTTACATTTGTTAAACTATAATTCAAAGCTAAAACTCCTTCAAAGATATGTGCGGCTTCAAATTGGAATGCCTGAATCATTGCTAAGGCGGCCAATCCAGCACTTGCAATAGCAAATCCTTTTGTTACTGCCTTTGTCGTGTTTCCTACAGCATCAATTTCGTCTGTTACTTTTCTGTTTTCTTCACCCATTCCAGTCATCTCTACAATTCCACCTGCATTATCTGCAATTGGTCCAAATGCATCAATACTAAGTACGATTCCTGCAAGACTAAGCATAGCCATTGCAGTTAATGAAGTTCCAAAGATTCCATATAGAACTGGGTCTGCGCCTTCAGGTGCAGCATTTGATGCTATACTAAATGACAAGATAATTGCAACAATTAATGCAATCATGAATGGTCCAGTTGATTGCATTCCTTTGATTATTCCCATTAATGTTAGTGAGGCATATCCCCATTTTGCAGATTCAACAATTTCTTGAACTGGTTTGTATTTGTAATTTGTATATCTGTCGGTGATCTTTTGAATTACCGGTACCAGTATGACACCAATAACGGTTGTTCCAAATAATGCATAGGCAATTGGTGTAGGTCCCATGAAATAATATGTGAATACAAAATTGATTATGATTGCAATTGTTGCAGAGACATAAAATGACAAGTTAAGTGGTTTCATAACATCTGTAAGATTTGTAGAGCGAACAATCACAATACCAATAATTGATGCAATCATTCCTGATGTTCCAATTAAAATTGGGTACATGAAAATTTCAGGAGCTCCAATCAGTGCTGCAATTAACAATGAAGCCAAGATAGTTACAATGTAAGATTCGTAAACATCAGAACCCATTCCTGCAGCATCACCTACATTATCACCGACATTGTCAGCTATAGTTGCAGGGTTTCTAGGATCATCTTCAGGTATGTTGGATTCTACTTTTCCTACCAAGTCTGCACCCATATCTGCAGCCTTTGTGAAAATTCCACCACCAATTCTTATGAATAATGCAATTAGGCTTGCACCGATACCGACTCCTGCAATTGTGATTGGGTTTGGATAAACCATGTACAGTCCAGTGATAGCCAACAGAGCCATGGCAGGTACTGCCAATCCTACTGTTGCTCCACCTCTAAAGGCCATGGCAAATGTCTTGCCCAGTCCACTGCTACTCAGATGAGCGGCTCTAACTGCTGCCTTGACAGTAATTTTTAGTGAAATTAGTCCTGCAACTGCAGAAAGTGTTGCACCAACTGCAAATGCTAGTCCGTTTGAAAATCCGATAAAGTATCCAATAATTATTGAAAGTGCTATAGCGATGGGGATAATAATTTTCATCTCTCTTCTGAGAAATGCTGCTGCTCCAACTTTGACAGCGTTTGATATTTCCATCATCTCTTTGGTGCCAGAAGGCTGTTTTGAAATCCAAGAGACTATGCCCAGAGCAACGATGAATGAGGCGATTCCAGCCCCAATAGGCAAAATTTGCTGTATATCCATACTATGAATAGCTTGCCTAAACTTAGGAAATATAAATCAATGAGGGAATTATTTTCTTTTTTGATATGGCGCAAATGTTTTTCCGCGCAATCCTTGTCTTACTAATTTGTTAAATCGCTTACCATGAGCAAGATATGGGAATCTCATGTGGATCAGCTCGTGGACTAGAGTATTTTCCAGAGTCTTTTCATCTGGAATTTTTCTGACATTGATAAAAACAAGATTGTGAAGCAGATATGAAACTCCATAATACTTGTAAGCAGATGTTCTTCTGCCTTCAGTCATCTCTTTTGGCATATCTAGAACTTCTTTTGTAGTTAAGAGAATTTTTGGTTCTGGTATGGAGAATCGATTTGAATAGATTCCTACTTTTTCCAATATTTGTAATTTAAGTTCAGAATCAAGTTTCATGAGAATCTATCATAAAATTCACGTTTATTCTAAAAAGTCAAATCTTGTATGAGGATTGGTGTATAATATTTTGTATGATGAAAATGTAGTTGGTAGCAGAACAGTGTAGGTTAAGACATTTCAATTACTTTGTATCTTAGATAGCATTAGTTTTTTTTTTGAGAATTTCAAGTTGATTGTTTAAATTAACCCCAAAAACACGATTATTATGGACAAATTATTTCAAATAATTTTTGTATCACTTTTAGTTTTGATTTTAGCAGTTTTGATTTTGGTTTTGATATATGTACAAGATAGTTCACAGATGATGTCAAAAGATAATATTCAAGAAATGCCAGTAGAACTAATATCAGTAGAACTCAAAGAATTCAAAATATCACCATCTGAAATCAACATAAAGCCAGGGAATGTAAAGTTTGAAGTAAAGAACATAGGATCTGTCGCACATGAATTTTCAGTTTTTGAACCAGGTAACACAATACCTATTGTTTCAGTGAAGAATATTGAAAACGGTCAATCAAAAGAAAGTAATGTTGTTATGCTAAAAGAGGGAATTTATGAAATCGGCTGCTACCTTCCAGGCCACTTGGAGGCAGGCATGAAAGGCAAACTTGTTGTAGGAACTGCTGCCAGTCAGCCTTCAATGAAATCAATGAGTAATGAGGAAATAGAAAAAGCCCATGAAGAAAACATCAAAGCATTTCCTGCAAAAACAGAAGGATTAGGAGCACAATGGATAGAACCAAAGATTGTAGATGGAGTTAAAGTCTTTGAACTTACTGCAATGCCAATAAAATGGGAAGTGTATCCTGGAAAATTTATTGATTCATATTCATACAACGGACAAATTCCAGGTCCTGAAATTCGTGTCAAACAGGGAGATAAAGTGAAAGTAGTACTAAAAAATAATCTTCCAGAATCAACAAGTATACACTTTCATGGTTTAGATCTTCCATTTTCCCAAGACGGGGTACCATTTATCAGTCAGGATCCAGTACGCCCTGGCGAAACATTTGAGTATAATTTTACAATTATCGATACCCCAGGGACATTCATCTATCATCCACATCTTAATGCAGAGCAACAAGTAGACAAAGGTCTCTTTGGCACATTTATTGTTGAAGGTGAAAAGAACTGGGATGTAGAATACACATTAATTCCAGGAGATGGCTCACACGGTTACACTCTAAATGGTAAAGAATTCCCTGCAACTGCACCAATTATTGTACAGAAGGATCAAAAAGTTCTTGTGCGAATAGTAAATGCTGGAAGTCAATTACATCCAATGCATCTTCACGGATTTGACTTTCAGGTAATTGCACAAGATGGTAAGCCCACAACAGCTTACACACGAGATACAATAACTGTGGCACCAGGTGAACGTTATGACATACTTTTTACTGCATCGAAAACTGGAATATGGCCTTTCCATTGTCACATATTATCACATGTTGAATCAGAACATGGAATGCATGGTATGGCTACTGCTGTAATAGTGCAATAAAGGAAATTATTTTCACATAATAAAAAAGGAAATTTTATTTGAATTAATAGGGTCAGAATATTTTGTAGTGTAATCACAAATCATACAGCCACCGTCTCATCATACCCCTTTATTCCATTAAATCGAGTAGTCCTTGTGTTTTATTTCTAATTTCTGGAGTTATGTGGACTAGAACCAATCCTTCGTTTGGCTGACCATACATAACTAGAGAATTTTCAGGAGCATGAACACATACTGGAAGTACTAAAAGATCTTCCTCACCAATAATTGTTAATCTAACAGGAGGTTTGGATTCAAATGCTTTTTTGATAATTTCAATACTTTGAGGAGTTATTTCAGCTGCAGGGTTTTCACATACAAGTTCCGTGTATCCATGAATGTTTTTTGTGGGTTCTCTCTTTACTCTTTTTTCTTGATTGTCAATAATTTGCAGAGACGGAATAAATCCAAAGTCAACCATCTTTTCAGAGGTTCTATCTCCAACTGTAATTAGATAGGGATTTTTTGAGAGATGTTTTTGAATGTTTGATTTGTTGACTTGACTTTCAGGAATTAAAATTCCTAATGGGTTTTTGAATTTGTCTCTAAGAGAATCAGGTAACTTCACAGAAATCGCTAGTTGGTTGGTGGTGAATCTGCAGATTGTGATTCTGCTGCCATTTCTTCTTGCATCTTTGCTGCAAGAATACTGCATTGTGCTGCAATATTTTTTGCAGTTGATCTAAATGCAATTGCACTGGGAGAATCAGGATTAGTAATCATTATGGGTTTTCCTAAATCAGAACCTGACATGATTCCAGAATTTAATGGAATTTCACCCAAGAATGGAATTTTAAATTGTTCGCTGATCTTTTTTGCACCGCCATCACCAAAGATGTAATGTTTCTCACTACATGAAGGACAGATAAAATGGCTCATATTTTCTACAACACCAATGATTGGAACATTTAATTTTTCAAACATTCCAATTGCTTTTACTGCAACATTACTTGCCACATCTTGAGGAGTTGTAACTACTAAAATTCCAGTGATAGGAATTGTTTGTGCCAAAGTTAATGGAATGTCACCAGTTCCTGGTGGAAGGTCTACAATAAGATAATCAAGATCAGACCAATTAGTATCTACCAGAAATTGTTTTAGTATTCCAGAAATGATTGGACCTCTGTAAATTGCTGCTTGGTGTGATTGCTCTGCAAAAAATCCAAATGACACCACTTGCAAACCATTTGATTTTGCAGGTTGTAGTTTGTTGTTATCTACTTCCATGTGAGCGCTTTTCATTCCAAGCATCAAAGGAATACTTGGACCGTAGATGTCTGCATCAAGTAGACCAACTTTAGCTCCAGTTTGCGATAATGCCAAAGCTAAATTCAAAGAGACGGTAGATTTTCCTACACCGCCTTTGCCACTTGCAACACCAATAATGTTTTTGACAGTTGCCATTCCAGAATCAGCATCAAGTGAACGTCCTTCCATTACTTTGGCAGTAACTTTCATATCAAAATTTTTGAGTTCTTTGATTTCGGCAATTGCCTTTCGAACATCATCTTCAATTTCTACATTAAATGGACATGCAGGAGTAGTGAGCTCCAAAGTAAATTTCAAATTATTATCATTAAGTTCTAGATCTTTTATCATCCCCATTGAGACAATATCTTTTTTCAAGTCAGGATCAATAACTGTGCTAAGTTTTTCTAGAACTTGATCAACTCCGACCATTGGGTCAAAAAGTCAATTTACTTTATTTAAACATAGGTTGGCGGTTAAAAAAACATCAATTAATTGAAAAAATACAGAAAATATTACTCAAATCCAGCGTAAATTACCCAAAGATTCATAAATTCAAAATCAAGAAAAAACACAGTTGTTTTCTATATCTACCCTAGTGGATGTTGTTAGGATCCCACCAAGTTTGTTTGGAACAGCCCTCAAAAAGGCAGCAACAAACATTCTCAAAGACAAGTACGAGAGTATGATTAATGCAGAATTAGGTTACATCATTATGATTTTAGATGCCAAAGTTGACGAAATGGGAAAGATGATTGCCGGAGACGGTGGAACTTTTCACAAAGTTGAATTTGAAGCATTGACATTTTATCCAAAACTCCAAGAAATTGTTCAAGGAGAAATTGTAGACATTACAGACTTTGGTGCATTTGTAAGAATTGGTCCAACTGATGCATTGTTACACTTATCACAAGTTATGGATGATTATCTAAAGAGTGATGTAAAATCTGGAATGATCTTGGCCAATCAAAGTGGAAGAACTCTTAAAGTCGGTTCTACATTAAGAGCAAGAATTACAGCAGTATCATTAGGTAAAGCAGCTGCAATGGGAAAGATTGGAATTACATGTAGACAGCCATTCCTTGGTGCAGATGATTGGATTGAAGAAGAGATTAAGAAATCCAGCGGTGGCTCTAGTTCCAAAGAAGCTAAAGTAGAGGCAAGTTAAATGGCTCGAGAGATGGCTTGTAGAAAATGCAAGTTTGTAACAACAGGTAAAGTATGTCCAGTTTGTAAATCATCTGATTTAACTCCTGATTGGAGTGGAATTGTTCTAGTAGTTGATCCTACAAATTCTCAAGTTTCAAAAACACTTGGAATAAAACAAAAAGGCAAGTACGCAATCAAAGTTACGTAGATTTCTAAATCTTTAAAATCATACCAGCACAATGTTATTTGTTGTCATTTAATTCTAAAAAACAATTACAAGATTTTTTATCAGAAGATATCGGTAAAGGAGATATCACTAGCACCTTACTGCCAAAAAGAAACATTACTGCCAAGATAATTTCAAGGGAAAAAGCTATTGTTGCAGGAACAAAATATGCAAAAGAGATCTTCAAACTAAAAGGATGCAATGCAATTATTGTAAAAAAAGACGGTAGTAAAGTAAAACCAAATGATACAATAATGACAATTTCTGGTAATGCGGGAATATTCTAACTTGTGAGAGAACAGCATTGAATTTACTTACAAGAATGAGCGGCATTGCAACTCAGACAGAGTATTTGGTAAGAAAGATTTCAAATAAAAAGACCAAACTGTATGCAACAAGAAAGACAGCACCAGGTCTCAGATACTTTGACAAGGAAGCAGTAGAGATTGGAGGAGGAAAGAAGCATCGATTAAGATTAGATGAGATGGTGATGATAAAAGACAATCATATTGCAGTAGCAAATTCTCTTTTGTCTCTAATTAAAGATGCAAAAAGAAAGTACAAAAAATTTGAAGTTGAAGTCGAAAATACTTCAGATGCAGTGTTGGCTGCAAAAGAAGGTGCAACCATAATCATGCTGGATAATTTTTCCCCATCCCAAATAAGAAAAACAATTCAAACACTCAAAGAACAGAAATTACGAAACAAAGTGTTACTTGAGGCATCAGGTGGGATTAATGCAAAAAATATTGCAAAGTATGGAGGTACTGGTGTGGATATAATATCAGTTGGAAGCATAACAAACTCTGTCAAAGGGATCGACATGAGTTTAGAAATTTAATTTGCCGAAGTTATTTTAGATAGCAATTCAGATACTGCTTTGTTTTTTGGATCAATTTCTTTGATTTTATTGCAGCAGGAGATTGCTTGTTTTGATTGACCAAGAAAATGATGGGCGTTTGCCTTTAGTATCAACACATCTGTATCATAAGAACCAATTTTCAGAGATTTTTCAAAGTATGAGATTGCTGTTTGATATTGATTTTTCATGTAATAGATTCCTCCAATAATAAAGAGGACATCATTTTCTTCTGGAACTTTTTTGAGAATTTCAGTGCCAATCTTTAAGGCATCATCGTATTGCTTTTTCTTTACTAGTTTTCGTAGTTCCTTCTTTTTTTGTGATGTCTTTACTTCAGTGGTTTTTGGTTTTTTGCCAAACAAATCAAATTACATCAAGGAATGCTTTGTATAAAATCTACTTTTGTGAAGAGAACCTAAATTATTATGGCTACGGAAGTTTTTTTCTTCCAAATTGAAATTTTTCTAATCTCCACCAATCATCATTTCTGATTGTTGCAAGGTTAACATCTTCCAAGTCCTTATTTTTTGCCATGCCAATATAATGACATATCTTGTATTAAAGATCATGTAACATTGTTCAGCAATTCTTTATTTACTAAATATAGTAAATTGGGCATGTCTGAAATCAAACAGTCAAAAACAGTCAATTTTCTTGGATTGCGATTGATACGAATTGGAAACAACATATTGTATCTGAAATTTTTAAAACCAATCACATTCACATAGATTGATGGAAAAAATCTGTTGGGAGAATTCTAGTTACCAAGATTGTAATGTTGTAATTATCGGAATTCCTGATGAATCACAATCTCATTCCCTAAGGGAAGGAACATCAGAAGCGCCTGAAAGGATAAGAAAGATATCAAATCTTGCAGATTCCTACAATAGAGATGGAAAAAAATCTCTAGGATTTCCGTTAAATGGAATTTCAAAAAAGGTATTTGATTACGGAGACATTACAAGAAAACAAATCCCAGAAACATTTGAAAAAATTATCAAAGATTTCAAGGTTCCCATCTCAATTGGCGGAGACCATTCACTGAGTGCAACAATAATCAAACAATTTTCAAAAACAGGCAAACTGTCTTTAGTGTATTTTGATGCCCACCCAGACTTTATTACATCTATAAAAAATTACTATGGTTCAGTGTTCGGAGATGTAATAGAAGTTATAGATGTAAAAACCAGTATGCAGATTGGAATCAGAACTCCAGAAAAAGAAGAGATGGATAATCTGAAAAAATTCCAGATATTGGTCATATCTCCATTTGATATTGCAGAAAAAGGAATTGTGAAGATATCAGAGCAAATAATGAGTACTCTGGGGGATAATGTCTATGTATCATTTGATATGGATTGTATAGACCCTTCACATGCACCAGGAGTTTCAGTACCAGTTCCATTTGGAATATCAAGTGTTGATGCTATTTTGCTTCTCAAAAAAATTGCAAATCACGGAATAGTTGGGATGGATATTGTAGAGGTATGCCCAGCATATGATGTAAAAGATAGAACATCTCATCTTGCATCAAGAATGATAGGCGAGGTATTATCATCGCTGAAATAATATTGTGGCTTTAAATTCATCAAATCGTAACTATAAGCATGTTTGAAAATGAGTACACTTGGGGAAATGCAGTAAAAAATGGAAAGACATCAGAATTTAATAAAAAATTTGAAAACGCAGTAGAATATGTAAGAAAAAAGTTTGGGAAAAAATATCCATGCATAATTAACGGTAAACAAGTTTTTTCAGAGAATACATTTGATGTGAGATCACCGTCAGATACAAGAATTATTCTTGGGACATTTCCAAAATTAGATGAATCACAAACAAATGAAGCCATACTTGCTGCAAAAGATGCTTTTGCAAAATGGAGTCATGTATCTTACCAAGAAAGAGCCAAAATATTCAAGCAAACTGCAGATGAATTTTCTAAAATTAAATTTGAGTTGGCTGCATGGATGTCTTTTGAAAATGGCAAAACCAGAATAGAGGCGATTAATGATGTTGACGAATCAATTGATTTTATGAGATTTTATTCATTTCAACTAGAAGAGAACGAAGGTTTTTGCAAACAGACACCACATCCAAATCCACATGAAAAAACCAAGAGTGTTCTAAAACCATACGGTGTGTGGGGAATAATTGCACCATTTAACTTTCCATCTGCAATTGCAATCGGAATGACAACGGGTGCTTTACTCACGGGTAATACAGCGGTGCTAAAGCCGGCCAGTGCAACTCCGTTATCATCATATTTTTTTGCAAATATTATTAAAAGCAAAATTCCATCTGGCGCCATCAACTTTGTTACAGGTGATGGTGGGATAGTTGGACGCACAATCATAGAAAGCAGTAATGTAGATGGAATTGCATTTACAGGCTCACAAAAAGTGGGAATGGATAGCTTTAAGAAATTCACAGAGACTACTGCAAAGCCATTCATTGCAGAGATGGGAGGAAAAAACCCAGTAATAGTTACAAAAAATGCAAACTTGGAAAAGGCATCAGAAGGAGTGATGCGGGCAGCATTTGGATTTGGCGGACAAAAGTGTAGTGCATGCTCTAGAGTGTATGTACAAAAAGATGTAGCAGAAGAATTTATCAAAAAACTAGTTGAAAAGAGTAAATCACTAAAAATAGACATGCCATGGTCTGCAGACACATTTTTGGGTCCAGTGATTAATGATGAATCAGTCTCCAAATTTGAGAATGCAGTGAATCTTGCAAGAAAATACGGCAAGATAATTTTGGGCGGTGAGAAGATCAAAGAGTATGAACATGGATACTTTGTGCAACCAACAATTGTAACTAATCTTCCAAAAGATCATAAATTAATTACTGAAGAATTGTTTTTGCCATTTTTGTGCATTGACACTTTTGATGACTTTGATGAGGCAATCAAATTGGCAAACAAGTCAGAATATGGATTAACTGCAGGAATATTTTCCGAAGACAAAAAGCAACTAGAAGAATTTTTTGAAAAGATTCAAGCAGGAACTGTATATGCAAATAGAGAATCAAGTGCGACTACTGCAGCTCTGGTTCAGAGTCAACCGTTTGTTGGATGGAAGGGTTCCGGAATTACTGGAAAAGGCGCAGGTGGGGAATATTATTTACAACAATTTTTGAGATCACAGACTCAAACTTTGTGCGATTGAATAAATGAGCTTCCCAAGAGAAGTATGTTTCTCTTTCTTTCACGTAATCTTCTGATGGAGTAAGGTAACCAGTTTGTTCCGTATGGGATATAATCAGAAATTATGAATCCTTGTTTGACTAGGTCAGGTTTTAACTCGTCTCGAATTCCTTTTAGTAATTGAAATTCAAATTTTTTGGGATATTTTTTTGATAATTCTACTGCATGATTAATTAATTTTGAATCATGAGTTGCAATTCCAAACTCATTTGCATCTTTGAATAATGTTTTCATTATATTGAGATAGTTTTCATCTACCTCTTTTCTTGTCTTGAATGCGATTTTGGAATTTTCTCGGTAGGCACCCTTGACTATTCTTATTTTTCCTCCATGTCTGACCAAATCTTGGATATCTTCATGGCTACGCTTGAGATTTGCCTGGATTGCGATACCCAGTCTCTCATACCTTGAAAATAAGGCATAGTACAACTCGATAGTTTCATCAGTGTGCTCAGAGGACTCCATGTCAATCCACACAAACACATGTGATTTTGATGCCGAGTCAATCAATCTCTCAAAATTTGCAAGACATGTCTTTTGGTTAATGGACATTCCAACTTGAGTTGGCTTTACAGAGATGGCTCCGCGTACTTTCCATTTTCTAAAAGACGAGATTATCTGCTCATAATCTAGAATGGTTTTTTCAATGGTACTTGGGGTTTTAGATATTCACCGAGTTTGTTAATTATTGCATGACGTCCATCTTTGTATGCATCTTTTGCAGACTTGAGTGCATCATCTATTGTATCCCCAGCAATCCATTGCTTTGCAAATCTAAAGAGAATCTTCTCCATTAGTTTTATAGCATCTGGCATAATGTATTACCAAACAGGTAGGAAATAACTAATTAGCTAATTGCAAGCATTCGTTCAATAGCTAATCTTGCCTTGTCTGCAATCTCTTTTGGTACAACAACTTGATTCTTTTCTTGGACCAGTGCATTGTAGACTTTATCAAGAGTGATCATCTTCATGTACTGGCATTCAGCTTTTTCAGATGCTGGAATAAAGTTCTTGCCTGGATTTTGTTGTCTCATTTTGTATAATATTCCAATCTCAGTTGCAACTACAAAGTTTTTAGATTTTGAATCATGAGCATGGTTTAACATTCCTTCAGTTGAGAGAATAGAGACTTTTTGATCATCAAAACTTCCAGATGCAGCATCATACATCATTGGAGTTGTACAACTACATTCTGGATGAATTAAAAATTCTGCATCTTTGAGAGAATTTAATTTGTTTGTGATATCTTCTGGTTTGATACCGGCATGAACGTGGCATTCACCTGCCCATATGAACATGTTCTTTCTTCCAGTAACTTTGGCAACATAAGACCCCAAAAACATGTCAGGTAAAAATAAAATTTCTTTATCAGCAGGAATTGCCTTAACTACATTTACAGCATTGGCTGATGTGCAACAATAATCTAATTCAGATTTTATCTCTGCAGTTGTGTTTACATAACCTACAGCAATAGCACCTGGGTGTTGTTTCTTCCAGTTTCGTAGCTCATCTGCAGTAATTGAATCAGATAGAGAGCATCCTGCTTCCAGATCTGGGATCAGAACTCTTTTGTCAGGACAAATGATTGCAGCAGTCTCTGCCATAAAGTGTACACCACAAAATAGAATTGTTTTTTGAGGAACCTTAGCTGCTTGTCTTGACAGTCCTAGAGAATCACCTGTAAAATCTGCGATATCTTGAACGTCTGGAATTTGATAATTATGAGCAAGAATTACTACGTCTTTTTCCTTTTTGAGACGCATGATTTCTTCTTTGAGGCTAGATTGTTGGACTAACATTTCCAACACAATTGCATGCCGTAGTGATTTAAAGAATCAGATCAGGTCAGGATTATTCTAAAAAACAGCCAATTATGGCAATTCTTGCCACATCATGTACCAATTGAAATTCCACTGGAGCAGTATTTTCTCAGAGTTTCAATTGCAGATAAAATTGCCAACGAACTAGTTTTTGGATTTGTCTCATCTGGGACATTTTCTATAGACAGATTCATCTTGCCAAATTTTCCTTGAGCTACAATGTTGTGAGTATTTTTTGTGGTGTTTGGGTCTGCAACAATTTTCACCATAGTTTTCTCACTACCCAATCCCGCAAGACTAAGTAGTGCTGCAACGTTGATGTTTGCAGGAAATAGTGACACTGCTTGTTTTGCAGTTCCTTCAAAGATTGTTGTTGTGGTGTTAATTTTTTCTAGATCAATATTTGATGTCTCAAAAAACTTTGCACCTTTAAGTGATCTTGGATGTTTAGTTGTAGTTAGGGTAACAGAATCTAATTGGTCTTTGACAGATTTTAGTGCATCGAGACCTGCAATTGCACCTGATGGCAAGTAAATTGTTTTATGAAAATGCTCACATGCTTCAGATAAAATATCAAAGATAGTTTCATCAAGTAAAGCACCTACACTCATTATCATCAAGTCTCTTTTGTTTTGCAATACACTGTGTGCAACATTTCTAACTGCTTCTTGCGAAGCTGCCTCTACAATGATATCAA
>NZ_AHJG01000121.1:0-871 GCF_000241145.1 Candidatus Nitrosarchaeum limnium BG20
ACAATTCATGCTTCTATTGAAGAACCACATTTGGGAGTATTATTTACAAAATGTAGAAAATGTGGAGGAAAAGTAGTTCAAATGCGTGATGCCATAAAATGTACTGAATGTGCTTGGATTGATGAGAGAAAACTTTCAACAAATTACGGTAACACTGATTTCGTAAAGCTGAGAGAGTAAAATGATACGTGTTTCGTTCCAAGGTGAACGAGGAGCATATAGTGAAGCAGCAGCAAGAGCATTTTTTAATTCAGATATTCAAACTGTTCCACTACCAACTTTTGCAGAGGTTTTAGAGAATACTACAGCAGGCAAAACAGAATATTGTATTTTACCTGTAGAAAACTCATTGGAAGGTAGTGTAGGGGAAAGTTATGATTTACTTTATTCAACACCGCTTAATGCTATAGGTGAAATTTATCATAGAATTGAACATTGTTTGATTGGAAATGGAGTGTTGGATGAAATTGATACAGTATATTCTCATCCTCAAGCATTAGGACAATGTAGAAATTTTATTGAAAAACACAATATGAAAACAGTTCCAACATATGACACCGCAGGAAGTGTGGAGATAATAAAAAAAGTAAACAAAAAAAATGTTGCATGTATTGCTAGTAAAGATGCATCGGAAATTTACAAGGTGCCAGTAATAGCAGAAAAAATTGCAAATAATTCAAATAACTATACAAGATTTCTAATACTTGCAAAAAACAATAAGGAAGAGACGGGAAAAGACAAGACATCTATAATTTTTTCCATAAAACACGAACCAGGTTCTCTTCATAGAATTATAGAGAACTTTTACAATTATAATGTCAATTTAACTAAAATAGAATCACGCCCAACTAAGACAAATACTTGGGAATAT
>NZ_AHJG01000120.1:0-678 GCF_000241145.1 Candidatus Nitrosarchaeum limnium BG20
AATTTCTATGTTGATTTTGAAGGACATGCAAAAAATCCAAGAATTGCAGAGATGTTAGATAAAATTAATCATGAAACATTGTTTATGAAGATATTGGGGTCTTATCCTTCAGCAAAATTAAACTAGAATCCTTTTGGCTTTCTTAAAGTAAAACCCATACTAAATCCAATAATCACCATACCTGAGGTAATGACAACTATATGATATGTAAACAAGATAGGATCAGTTGTTACTTGCAATGTTGCATCTACTTTTAATTCAGAAGAACCAGTATTTTGAAGATTGATTATGGTTTTACCATCTTTAAGATGAACCCAGTCTAAAGTAACTTCTTTGGCATGAGATGTTTTTGGTATTTGAAGACCATCACCTGGGCTAGATAATTTTATGTCAAATTTCTCTCCTGTAATTACCATATGCTGATGTGCATGTTCATTTGCAGAAATTTGGTATGAGGTAGCTTCTCCCACTGCAAACGTTTCATTGACTTTTATTGTGTGCAATCCAGTATCAGAAACTAAGGAATACGCTCCAATTCCAATTATAGCACTACCTACAATAATTCCGATAAGAGTTCTCTTGGATAACACAGAACAATGATTTTGAATACTACTTAAAAAATTAACTACATCAAAGATACGTCATGTGGTTGACTTTCAGCAAATCCAGCTCTTGACA
>NZ_AHJG01000119.1:0-1761 GCF_000241145.1 Candidatus Nitrosarchaeum limnium BG20
ACCTTAAATTTTTTCATTCCAAAAGTTTCAGGTATTGCTCCGTTGAACATAATATAGTCTGTTAGTTCTGATCTTTCCCTAGAACCTAGTTGTTGAAATTGTGAGTCATACACATACACATGAAATCCTTCATTTCCAGAAAAATATACATGAATGTTATTTTTCTGAACATCAAAGTCTTCAATTAAGATTTCAGATAGTTTTGATACTTCATTTTTAGATGCACCTATGCAATTTTTACATGGGAGTGATTTTTTTTCTAGTTTCGAAGAATTGCATTTATTGCATTTCACACTATCTGTAGATATTTCATTGCATTCACTACATTTTGAAACCATATGATTTTTCCTACACTCAAGATTTAGATCTTTGGCATCAATATCAAAAATTAGATCTGCATCTTTCCAGTCTTTTTCGTTCATAGGTAGATTGGGAAAAGAATAGCATGCATTAGAACAATATACATCAGATGGAATATTTTTCATAAGTAATAGATGTAATTCCTTGTCATCTTTAATTGGTATGTGTCTGGTCATTCCAAAATTAAATTTTTGAAATCCAAACTCTCGCTCAGAAGTTCTGTTTGGTACACGAATAAGATCAAAGTGTTCAAAATAATATTTTTTAAATGAGTCCTCTAGAAATTTTATATCTTTTTCTTGCATTAGATTCTCTTTTTCCCAAATTGTAAAGGATTTATGATATTATCACATTCAGGAATTGCAAAACATAGATTTTGTGTCTTAAGTTTTTCACAAGATGGACATGAATAATGCGTACCACTTCCTGAAGTTCCTGCAAGATGATTTAGTTGGTAAAGTGTAACTCGCTCATTGTAATCAGGTGCGTTTTTGAATAAAGGTGCAATCTCTTCCACTGTTTGACCTTTTGATAATAGAAATGTTGCAAGCATGAATCTTCCAGAATGTGGCAAGTTTTCTCCTTTTTCAAGAACATCAATTGCATGTTTTATGCATGGTGGATACTCTCCAGTCGTTACTGTATACGTTGTAAATTTTTTTGACATCGAAATTAGTTTGTTTACTGGCTCTTCAAAACCGGTAATCATGGGCGGGGTTTTTGCATTGATAATTTTTGAGCTGATATAGGTTCCAAGTTCTTTGCGAATTAATCTAACAGTTTCATGTGGAGTGAGAAACACAAACCCGTTTTCGACATGTCGGTTAATTAATTTCCATTCTCTCTCATGGAAATTTATTGAATGTCTTAGGTAGTCAGATACAGGTATTACAAAAAAATCATCTTGTTTTTTTATCTGAACTGAAAATAGATCATCAATAACCCTAATTGCTAGTTGTTTTTTTGATTCATCTGAGATATTTGCCAGATCTTTTTCTAGATATTTTTCTGCACGTCGGGCTTCTGCAAGAGCAAATCTTTTGATTAATGTGTGCATGCCACTCAATTTTAAAAGTACAATTGCAAGGAGAAAGGAGAACACTTCACGTGGAAGTGCTGCCTGGTTTGATGCCTGATCTCCTATCAAATCAGAGTGATAGATTTTTCCATCTGCAGCTACCTCAATTCTATTAAACGCCTTTTCAATTAGTGACTTAAGATCAGGATCTGTTCCAAATTGTTCTAGTGTAAAGCCCTTATCTTTTAGATACTGTCCCGCATCTGCCAAAAATGGATATTTTGCAATTTCATCCTGGCCAAGTGCTAGCATGAATGTAGATAAGGGTAATTACATAAAAATCTGGTTTTAATTTAATTTGCTGATTTAAATTATGTTTGATT
>NZ_AHJG01000118.1:0-1760 GCF_000241145.1 Candidatus Nitrosarchaeum limnium BG20
AATCAAACATAATTTAAATCAGCAAATTAAATTAAAACCAGATTTTTATGTAATTGTCATTATTCACTATTTATGCTAGCACTAGGACAAGACGAGATTGCAAAATATCCATTTTTGGCAGATGCAGGTCAGTATCTAAAAGATAAGGGCTTTACATTGGAACAATTTGGAACTGATCCTGATCTGAAATCCCTAATTGAAAAGGCATTTAATCGAATTGAAGTAGCTGCAGATGGAAAAATCTATCAATCTGATTTGATAGGAGATCAGGCATCAAACCAGGCAGCACTTCCAAGAGAGGTATTCTCTTTTCTACTTGCAATTGTACTTTTAAAATTAAGTGGAATGCACACATTAATCAAAAGATTTGCGCTTGCCGAAGCCAGACGTGCAGAAAAATACCTCGAAAAAGACCTAGCAAATATCTCAGATGAATCAAAAAAGCAACTAGCAATTAGAGTTATAGATGATCTATTTTCAGTTCAGATAAAAAACAGGATGATTTTTTGTTATACCAATATCTGATTATCTAAAACATTCAATTAATTTTCATGAAAGAGAATGGAAATTAATTAACAGACATGTAGAAAACGGATTTGTATTTCTTTCTCCACATGAAACAGTTAGATTAATTCGAAAAGAACTTGGAACATATATCAGCTCAAAAATTATTAACGCAAAAACACCACCAATGATTGCAGGTTTTGAAGAGTCAGTAGGTAAACTAATTTCAATGTCTAAAAAATTTGCAACTTATACTGTAACTACTGGAGAATATCCCCCGTGCATAAAACACGCAATTGAAGTTCTTGAAAAAGGAGAAAATCTTCCACATTCTGGAAGATTTATGCTTGCAACATTTTTGTTATCAAAAGGTCAAACAGTCGAAGAGATTGCTCCATTATTCAAAAATGCTCCAGATTACAATGAGCGAGTCACACTTTATCAGTTAAATCACCTTGCAGGAACTTCTGGAAGCGGTACACATTATTCTTGTCCATCATGTGAAAAACTCAAGACACAAAATCTATGTTTTGCAATTCCTGAATGTGATAACATCATAAATCCTTTACAATTTGGAAAGAAGAGAGTATAATGCAAGAAAAGGATATAAAATTTCTAGAGGACTCATTTAAAAAATATTATTTTGAACACTTTGATCTTATTCGTGTACCAAACAGAACATCTGAAAGAGAATTTGGATTCCAAAAATTCAATTCAGGAATGACTAGACATATTTCAATTAAAGATGACAAGGAATTACATCTTTTACTTATGAAAAATGTACCCTCTGATGTCTATTGCTCTAACGCATGTTACTCATTTCCAAATTTACCTATGAATGAAAAAGATTGGAAGGAAGCAGATCTAATTTTTGATATTGATGCAAAAGATCTCAATCTTAAGTGTAGAAAAAATCATACTGTTTCAAAATGTAGCGAATGTAGTGAAGTATCTGCTGAAAGTATGAAATGCAATAAATGCAATTCTTCAAAACTAGAAAAAAAATCACTACCATGTAAAAATTGTATAGATACATCTAAAAATGAAGTATCAAAATTATCTGAAATTTTGACTGAAGACTTAGATGTTCAGCAAAATAATATTCATGTTTATTTTTCTGGAAATGAAGGATTTCATGTGTATGTGTATGACTCACAATTTCAGCAACTAGGTTCTAGAGAAAGATCAGAACTTACAGACTATATCATGTTCAACGGAGCGATACCAGAAACTTTTGGAATGAAAAAATTTAAGGC
>NZ_AHJG01000117.1:0-12139 GCF_000241145.1 Candidatus Nitrosarchaeum limnium BG20
AATAAAAATTCCCGGAGGCTCTGCCATGTAATTTGCAACGTCTACCTCTTTTCCATCCATGATGGCTTTGCCATATTTTTGTACCAGTTTTTCTCGTAATTGTTTTCGTTTAAGTGCTAACGCCTTTTTTTCTTCTTTTGTCATCATCTCTCTGATGTCTTTTTCCTTGTCAACTATTTTGTAAGCATGTGAAAAATCAATATCTTCATATGAAATATTCTTAAATTTTGCAGGAAGTGTTTTTGCAAAATCACTTGTAAAATTTTTCTGAAAAACTTTGTCTTGAGCATATGGTGTGTCTTTCTTTTTTGCCCATTGGTAAATCATCTCTTCCTGATTCAGATCAATATCTACATTCTCTCCTTTGATCTTTATCTTAATTCCATGTGCCTCGTAAGCAGGTGGAAACAAGATTCCATTATGTTGTAGTGTTTTCCATTTCATTTTTCATCAAAACTGCGGACTTTGACAAAAACTCCATTTAATGTGTATATCAATTTAACGTAGTTCCAGATTTAACTAGAAAAGAGTTCTTTTTTGAGATAATTCTCAAATTCTGTATCTGTTTTTGCCTTTTTTGCTTCTAAAAACATCTGTGCATCATTTCCTACGATGTATCTAGGTCTTGGATTTTCTTCTTTTATCGCATTTAGGATTACCTTTGCTACTTCAGATGGTGGTGTTCCTAGCTCTGCCATCATCTTTACCCCCATGATTACTTTCTGGGTGATCTCTTTGTATGGTGAATCTGGTTTTGGCTCTGCAACCTTCATTGAAGAGAAAAAGTTTGTCTTGACAACTCCGGGTTCAATAATTATTACTTTGACTCCAAATTGTCCTAATTCATATCTTAATGATTCTGATAATCCTTCCAATGCAAACTTTGAGCTGATATATGCCGGCGATCCTGGGAATCCAATTTTTCCTGCAACCGAGCTGATATTTACAATAATCCCAGAACCCTGCTTTCTCATAACTGGTGCAACTTTTTGAATAATACTGATAATTCCAAAGAAATTAGTTTCAAACTGTGCTCTGAATTCTTTTAATGGCACATCCTCAACACTTCCAAACAAACCCCATCCTGCATTATTCACTAAAACATCAATACGTTGTTTTTTTGCAAGAATTTTTTCAATGGCTGAACTAATTGATTTTTCATTATCCACATCCAATTCAATGATCTCAAGGTTTAGCTTTTCTTTTTTTGCAATTTGTAATATCTTATCTGATTTTTTGACATTTCTAACTGTAGCAAATGTGTAAAATCCATCTCTGGCAAGTGCCAATGAAGTTTCAAATCCCATTCCAGATGAACTACCTGTCACCACAGCTACTTTTTCCATATTATTGCTAGTAATTTGTCATATTTATCCCATTTTAGACTAGAGGTCTATCTCCCTCAGTTGGTTCTATCAGTTTGGTCTCCTCGCCTTTGTTGATTCTCTGAAGGATCTCCAACGCAGAGTGTTTGTGTAGGAATTCGTTGTTGTTTCCACATCTATATGAGAATGTACAACGAGGACAACCTGCCTCATTTTTACATGGACATTCTTTTACAATGAACATGCTTCTCTCAAGTGCACTCTCAAATCTATCAAATAGTGCTTTACTTGCACCGTTTCCTCCGATTGCACCGTCATAGATGAAAATTAATCCCGAAGTTCCTAGAGATATTCCTCCAAGATCTTGTGAAACCCCGCCAGTTATCATATTGCTTCCTTCAATTACAACATGTTCTGTTGCATGATATCCACTGGCTTCTGTATAATCTTCATCTTCGGATTTTTTTATCTGATTGATTGGTCTTGGAGCATGAAATACAATTCCCTTGGTGATAAAATCATACTCTAATGGTGTATCCAACAAAACTTTCTGCCCCTGTGTTACCTCTTGTCCTAATTCTATGTTGACATAACCGTACACTTTTTTTTCAATGTGAAGTTTGCAAAATGCAACTTCTATTCCGAATGCTTTTCTTCTTTCAAAAACTGTCTCAATTGTTGGCCATTCCTCAGTCAACGCCTTTGTGTAATATGGATAGTCTCTAGAAATTCTCTCCAATTTGGCAAAGTTCTTTTGAGGATATCCAAAGTCTTTTACTCTATATCTGGTTCCTGCAAGAAAGTAAATTGCATCTTTGTGCAGTTCTTCTAATGCTATAGGAAGAATTCTGTCACCTACTTTCTTTTCATTTAAGAAAATATCTATAGATTTTCCAATACCTCGTATGCTGTAATCATTTAACAAAGTTGTAATTTTGTCAAAATTTGCAATTATTCTGTTATTGTTCATCACTAAATTTCCTTGTTTCAGATGCTCTTTGATCACTTCATCATGCTCTTTTAGTTCATGTTTTGAAATTGGTTTATCACATGCCATAGCTAAAACCTGAAATTCTTCTACAAATGGATTCTTTGGATCAATGTATGTTTTTTCAACATCTTCAAAATAATCATCAGGGTGATTTTTGTAGTATTGTGAAATGGGATCATTTCCTAAGGCCAAAAATGCATATCCTCTCTGTCCTTTTCTTGCAGCCCTTCCAATTCTTTGAGTTAATCTGTTTATTGGAATGGTAGATGAAATGACACAATCTACATTTCCAACGTCAATACCAAGTTCAAGTGTTGGAGTACATGAAATTGCTTGAAGTTTATCATCTTTGAATTCTTGCTCTACTGACTTTCGATAATTTGCCATTAGTCCTGCTCTGTGAACTTTGATGTTGATTTTTTGTTTTTTTGCTTGTATTGCCAATAATTCCGAGTTTAGATGTGAGTTGTTGAATATCATTGTCTTGTGATTTTTCTCTGTCATTTTTTTTGTCAAATCAACCATTAGTGCTCGCTGAGTTCTAAGTGATGGGAATAACATTACAAAATCTGTCTGTCCTTTTTTTCCAGAACCTTTGATTATGTTCATTTTTTCGCCAAACAACTGCTCACAAAAATTTTTTGCATCCTCCAATGTAGCAGATGCTGCAATGAATTGTATTTTGTTGCTACATATTCTCTTGAGTCTCTTTACGATATAATGTACATTGGAACCAAATATTCCTGAATACACATGTGCCTCATCTACAACTAAAATCCTTACTGATGAAAGCAATGACGAAAATTTTGTTTGATGCCAAAGATGATAATGCAAAACATCAAAATTTGTAATTAATACCTGTGGAGGATTCTCTAAAATTTCTCTTCTCTCTATTTGTTCTGTATCGCCATCAAATACTTGAACACTTATGCCAATTTTTTCTGCAAGTTTTAAAATTTTTGGATATTGGTCTCGTGAAAGAGCTTTTGTAGGATATACAAATAATGCAAATACTCCTCCTGTGGATTCTTTTTTGATCTTTTGAATCACCGGAATCAAAAATGCTTCCGTTTTACCAGATGCCGTGGGAGCCTCAATTACAATGTTTTCTCCAAATAACACTTCTTCAATTGCTTCTTGCTGAAACTTGTAAAAATTCTCAATTCCAATTTCTTTCAAGTGATTGCTTATCGATTCATCTAGTCCTAACTCTTCAACACTGCTCCCCATTTTGGGTTCAGGATTCTTGAGAACCTTGTACTGTGAAATGTAGTCTCTCTTTGAGAAAAGAATTGATTCTGTAGTTTTATCTGGATTGTTTTTTTCAATCATCTCCTTGATCTCTTTTTCGTCCCTGATGATTCCTTCGTCTTTTAGATTTTCTGAGACTCCTTTTTTTGTCACTAGTCCTTCATCAAATCTTGAAAGAAATTCCAAGAACACCTCGTCAATATTTTTTGAATACTCTAGTAGATCCTCAATGCCACACTTCTCGCATGATACATGCATTTTTTTGTTGAATGTTTTTTGAATTTCTAATTTTGATTTACATTTTGGACATGAAAACTTCAAGTTACCTTAGAGCGAGTCTTTCTAGATTTATTGTTTGACTGCAGATCTTGACTTATTATCATTTCACGACATTATTAAACGAGGAAACAGTCATGATTTTAAAATTATTTATTCTATCACTTTGATTCCTGTAATTACACAAAAGTTGTGTAATAGAATGTGTAATAAGAAAAATTTCCACTCCAGGTTATATCTTTTCGACTCGTTTGTGCCTACACAAAGTAGCTTAGGGTGTATCTTTTACACACTTTTTGTTAAACAGCACGAATAGAGGGTGTATCTTTTGTAGGCAGTACACTTTCTTCTGAAGTGCAAAACGAAGTAATGAAGGCACAAAACGAAGTAAATAAAGTAATTTTCTGACGCCTACAAAAGGTAAGACATGGTACTTCTTTTACTTCTAAAACTTCGTAACTTCGTAATGATTGTAAGAAACTAGTTAGAGCATTGAATTTAGTGTGATCGTTCTATTCTCCAAAAATGAAATCAAAGCTATCTAAAGATTAAACTCTTCAATTGGATTATAAATCATCAAAAATTTATTCCATCATATGATAAAAATTTGCAAAGAATGTAACAAATATGAAAACCGCTCCAGTGATTACTGTAATTAATTTGTGCCAAAAAGTATCTGCAAAAAGTATCCATCACATAATGTCATGTCTGATCAATTGATACAGGCAAGAATCTAAATCCATAATACAGAATAATTAGTATGATGTTAAGAACATATGACAAATATAACTGAAACATATCTCTAGATTGATTTTGCAGCGATCAATGTTGTCTAAAAAATACAAACTTTAGGTAATAACCCCAAATTCAAAGTAAACTTGATGTTATCAGGCAGTCCTCTAGAAAATGAATCTGCCTTACGGGATTTGGCACAGATCTCAATTAATGCCCTAAAAGACCTAGAGATGGCAAAAAAACAGCTCCAAGAAAATGACTTGCGTATCCAGGAGGCAAACAAGATGGCAAATGAAAGGGTCGGCGAGATTACACGTGTAAATCACCAGCTCCAAGAGCAAATCTCCTATGTAGAGAACATGACAAGGTCAATTCAAGAGAAAAATATCCAGCTTCAAAATGACGTAAAGTCTGTAATTGTTGAAAAAAGCAACTACCGCAAACTAAACGAACTGCTAAAATCAGATCTACAAAATGTAATCAAAAAAGAAAAAGAACTGACAGTAAAGCAGGCGTTTCTTGAAAGAAGGATTCAGGAGCAATCTGGTGCACTGGAGAGATCTGAGAAGATGGCAATGATTGGACAATTGACATCAAAATTGGCCCATGACATACGAAATCCATTATCAAAAATAAATCTCTCCCACGATATTTTGTGCCAATCTCAAAACCTCAATGTAATGGATAAAATAAAAAATAGAAATAGAATTGACAGCGAAATTACAAACATTACTCACATTATTGAGGATGTGCTAGAGTTTGTACGGATGTCAGGATTGGATCTAAGGGAGCACACAATAAAGCATGTCTTGGATGTAACAATTAATCACTTGGAGATTCCACCTACTGTTAATTTAAAAATTGAAGGAGACGATGTTGCAGTAATTTGCGATGATAGAAAACTCCAGGCAGTATTTGTTAATTTGATAAAAAATTCTCTTGAGGCAATTCATAATCAAGGCTATGTTACGATAAAAATTCTCAGTTCTAGTACTGGTGTAGAGATTTACTTTGAGGATTCAGGTGAGGGAATTAGTCCTGTAGTGCAATCAAGGATGTTTGAGCCATTATTTACCACAAAACAAAATGGAAGTGGATTGGGACTGGCAATTTGTAAAATGATAATAGAGCAGCATGGCGGAAGACTGGAATACAAGAATCACCCATCCGCCTTCTCTGTCATTCTACCAAATACCGGCCAGAAAATAACTGCTAGATGAAATTATATCCTAAGGCGATCTGATTTTAGTTATTTTATTACCATATTACTTTAATATTTGTGAGTGATACCAAAATCATGGAATCTAAAAGAAAAGTTCCAACTAAAATTTCTAAAAGAAAGACTATTGTAAGAAATTGCGACGATTGTACTATTAGCAGAATAGTTGGTTCTAGTGATGGGGTAGTAATTCCAGCGCGAGCATTTCCAGCAACTGCAAAAAAAGTTTTCACAGATGTCAGAGAAAATGTCAACACTTTACAAATTACTGTTACTCCAAGTTGTCCTGGATGTCCCTGTAAATGGCGTAGTCTTAAAGTAGGCTATATCCGAGTTCACACTGGTCATACTACATTAAAACGAAAAAATTTGGTCATGTCTTGGCAATTAATTGAGCAAGATACACTACCTGCTACCAATCCATACTTTACAATAGCAAATTGTGTGGCTACTATTTCCATTAGGCAATTAAATAGTGATATGAGAAACGGAATAGGCCCATTTACCAAAGCAATCCCAATTGCAATTGGGGGAGTTGTGAGGTGTAATGGAAAAGAAAAAGAAATTCATATCAACATTATTGATTAATCTTTTTTCCTAATGATTCGTGATGTTTTGTGTATGATATGAAAAATTCTTTTCTAGTTTTATTTTGATATTGTAGGTTTCGGGATTTGACCGTACATGCCAATATTTTTTCTCTCACGTAATGCATCAGCTACTACTTTGAGTAAGTTGACACGTTGCATTGGTTTTGGAACAAAACTAAATGCGCCCAAAACCATCATTTGGTTTAACAGTTCTTGATCCTCCGTGTATGCCGTAGTCATGATTACTTTGGTGCGAGCATCATCTCGCATTATGGCTTTGAGCACCTGTATTCCATCCAAACCCGGCATCTTCCAATCAAGTAAAATTACATCAGGTTTGTGCTGTTTGTACATCTGTAGACACTCTACTCCATTTTTGGCAAGAAGTATTGTGATGAATTTAATGTCTGTTTTGATGTGGTGTCTGGCAAATTCTCTAAACGAGTCAGAATCATCAACAATTAACATAATAGGATACTGTCTGCCCATATTCTTACACCTCTGATAAGTGATATAGGGTGTTGTATGATCTCCATGATCACAAAATTAAGAATTAAATTCAATTTGATGTATCAAGTAGGCTTAGCAATGTTATGAAGTTGCCCATAGAATTTTGCATTTTTTCTCTCCCGTAATGCATCGGCTACAACCTTTAACAAATTTATTCTGTTCATGGGTTTTGGAACAAAGCTAAAGGCTCCAAATTTCATAAAATCATTTAAAAGATTTTGATTATCATCATAAGCAGTAGTCATTATTACTTTGACATCTGGATCATTAGTTATGATTGCTTTTAATGTAGACATGCCATCAATCCCGGGCATTTTCCAATCCAACAACACCACATCTGGTTTGTATTTCTTGTATAACTTTAATCCCTCAATAGCGTCCGCAGCCTGAAAAATATTTACAAATTTTATGTCTGTTCTTATGGAATATTTGGCAAAATCCCTAAAAGCTGGAGAATCATCTATTATTAGTACAACCGGATACTGTCTGCCCACGATTAATTTGTTGGATTAGACAATATAGCAAGTTGCCTGATCTGATTAAACATTCAGGATTAACAATAGAGAGAAATTTGATTACCTCTAATTCAATTCTTCAATGCTGAAACTAATATTTGCAATATCACTGACTTCTACAGTATTTGTGAAATTGATTCCTACCAAAGTTAGCTTTGCAGATGCTGCTACGCTTGATGTGGAGTTACATGCTGGTGGTGCTCCTGCTGCAGGTTGGAATGTAGATGTAGGTGCCTCAAGGACAGCACAGACCTGAAATGAGTGTGCGTTGACGGTGTCTTCGTTACCTACTGTAAATATAATTTGTTTAGTTGCAACATTTCCTGCACCATTTACTTCCTCAGTCCATGCAAGGGCAGTAACGTTTCCTCTTGCAGCTGAAACTGCCTGATTGTCACTTGCACCGATTCTGTTGATGCCCCGGGGTTTGTGCTAAGAGTTGCTCCAAAACCGATTGTAGATACAACCAATACGGCAACGCCGATTATTGCAACAAGTGACATTTTCATGAATAAAATTACTTTGGGATAGTAATATCAAACAGCTCGTTTATTTTAAAGAGATGTCAATCAAAGCAGCAGAGATGATTACTGTGTCAAACTCAGATATTTATCAATTCATAGATTCTAAGACCAAAGATTAGAACATGATTCTAGTCTTGGCCTTCCTTTCTTATGGCCTCTACTAGTGACTGGTTTGCCACATCTATCTGTTCATCAGTAATGGAGACGTCTCTTTGTATTATTTCACATTCTTTTATTATTGGCAAAATTTTAAAATTCTCATACTGTACCCTAGTAACTATACATGTAGTGTATTGTTTGTCCCCCTCTAGCTTGTACCTAATCTTTACTGCATTTCCCATGTCTTTCCTTTAATCCTAGTTTGAAACTTGCCATGCAAGCATACTATGTCATTAATGAATAAAAAGTAATACCATGTGATGATTATACTTTAATACATTATAATTTCATAAATCCTGTTTTTTACAAGTTAGATGTGTTGGATTTATCTTAACATCTTGGATGCTTTTACCTATAGAAATAACAGTTGGTACAACGATTTACTTTTTTGTATAGTTTGTAAAAAACGAATCTTCTTTTGCTGCTTTATCTATTTTTTCTTTAAATCATACGTTAATGCCTGTATGCCGTGTTCTTTTTCCAGATGAGATGTGACCTTATTCATCAAATCACGTATGCTAATTGCCATTACTGACCAATCACATTTCATTCCTATATCTACACATTTGAAACTGTGCGCCATGTATTGATATGTCGCCCTCTCTATTTTTGGAGTTATTTGTTTATTTTAGACAATATTTTTGACATGTCTGTTTTATTGATACCACGATTCAGTGTTCCATTTCCATTCCAAGGAGCACTCCCCACACCATTGACAGGTGTTATCCCCGACATAGATGTGACCTTTTTTTGGATGATTGCATTTTTCACACATAGGATCACAGTACGGACAAATCACTATGCTAGTTTTTGCGTACAGTAGTTTTGGCCTATCACATGTTTCACATCTTTGTTCCAGAGACATGTCTGTATTTCTTTTAAGATCTATTTTATTGCTTAATTCATATTTTTTATGAACTTGAGCATTTAGAGAAGGTGTTTACCTTTAGAATGTAAAACAAGTAAATCTCCAAAAGATTGTCATAATTGCACTTGGGATGAATGTTGTGGGGAAATAATTAATTCTTAATTTATACAATGACATATTTCCAAAAAACCAGTTTGTTAGGTAGTGTTAATGATGCGTAATTGCTAAATATGATCATAAAATTTTAAGTTCATTGAGCCTATCTCTTAGTACTATTTTCATATTTTCTGTATTATTGCTTGGAATGATTAGTTACCCATCAATTAATCTTGGAAATACTATTGATTCTAATCAAAACAATTCTAATTTTCTAATCTCTGCATTTGCTGAAGATGGTGAGGATGGAGAAGACGATGAAGATAAAATCAAAACTCCTGATCAATCCACTAGTGAAACTAAACACAATACAGATGATAAAAACAAAAACAACCATGATGACAATGAAGATGAAACTGAAGATGAAACTGAAGATGAAACTGAAGATGAAACTGAAGATGAAACTGAAGATGAAACTGAAGATGAAACTGAAGACCACTTAAATGAAACTGAGATTGAAGTAGAAGTCAAAAATGACAAAGCAATCGTCAAGATACACTTGAACGGTGATAAATACAGATTTGTAGTCAATGATACATCTGAATCTGCAATCATTGCTGCAATTATAGATAAAACGGGATTAACTGAAGAACAAATCAGAGCAGACTGGGATTTTAATACAGAGGATCACAAAGACTCATCTGGTAAAAACGACTCACAAGCTAGTGAAAACATCGTAAAACATGAAAATGATGCTAAAAAAACAGCGGATGACACTGTACTGCAATTACAGCAAAAAATTGATCAACTAGAACAAAGACTGAAAGACCTATTAAATAAATTGGAAAATGGAGAATACTTTGGCCCTGTAACTACTCCTGATGACACTCCTGACTCTTACACTGCATCCTTTACAGGTACTGCAACATCGCTTGATGATGAATCTATAATATCTAATGTGGATGGCAATATCTACTTGGAATCGATCACAACTGGATCACACACTTTCAAACTACGTGTTACTGGTGGTGACATGTTGATAGGAGATACGTTTTATGATTTTATTTTTGGAAAGGCCAGACTTGCATCTTCTGATGGAACTACATCGGTGATTATACTTGGTCAGATAATGAATGACCAAGGAGATGTTAGCACGATTAGATTGACATTGAATACTATAACTCCTATTACAAGCGACTTGAGCGAACCTGTGCCATTCACTGTTGATTCTTCTAGAAGCAAGATTGCAAAGCAGTGGAGTCTTGATGCTGTTGGGGACTTTAGTTTAGTTTAAAATTTCTAAAACTAGAATATTATTAAAAATTACAAAAATTCAACATCATGAAAGTAAGAAGTTAAGAGTGCCAGGTAAAAGTTGAGGTAAAAAGAGTTGACACCCTACAAAAACATAGGCATAAAATGAGTTTAGAAAAAATTATTTGAATAGATAAAATAATCATATAGGTAATATCAGATTAGGTTTTAATCAAAGGTATGTCAGATTTGATAAAAAATAACAAGATTGTGATTGGAGTAATTATTGGAGTAATAATGACAGTATCAAGTATTTTTGTTTACTTGTTCTGGTATGATTCAACTGATAAAGTCACTGAACGAGTACGAGTAATTGCAAACATAGGGGAGGGATGTATTGCTGAAACCCATGACGGTTTTGCAGTAAACATTGGCCCATGTGATGCTTTTCCTGGAGAAGTCATAGTTGCAACATTCGATGTTAAGAGTAAGAAACAAACAACAAATTCAACAAAATGAGATAGAAAATCTAAGGATGATTCATCATGTTATCGTCCATGCCAGACATGTTATCAGTCATGTTTGAGCCTAACATACTCATCATTTGTTTTAGTGCTTCTGGATTTTCTGACATGTGACCTATCATTTGTAATCTTAAATCAGGATCATTCATCATAGTTGACATCATTTTTGACATAAACACATGATCTTCTTTCATTATTTTTGACATCTGTTCTACATTTTTTGGATCCTTTGCCATCCATTCCATCATATTATTTGGATTTTGCATCATTTGATAAAACATTTGTTGTCTAACCTGAGGATCATCCATCATCCAAGTCATTGCTTGCGGGTTTTGCCCCATCATTTGATTAAACATATTTTGATTGTGAAATGCATTCATTGATTGGTTTGAATTTGAAGACACTGCATAACCAATACCTATACCTGCGAAAAACAACCCAATGGTTATTCCTATCCAGACATTCTGACTAGTCATATTTTTTGACAGAGGTTGTGACTAATATACCAATAAGATCAGTATCTTTTTTGATAACCAGAAAACAAATTATTTTATTATTTTAGCTTCTCAACTAGTTCTTGTTTTTTTGGAACCCCTGTAAACTCTAGTTTTCCATCAATTACAACTCCTGGTGCAGTATAGATTGGATATTTTTCCAAATATTCTGGTTTTTCTGTAACATCAATAATATCATATGAAAAGTTTAGTTCATCTAACATTCTTTCAACAACACTACAATTAGAGCAACCTGGTGTTGTTAGGATTTCAATTTTTTTCATTTGTCCTCAACAAACTGATCAGGATTGCTCTCAAATGCCCATCTACAAGCAGCACTGCAAAACTTGTATTGTTTTCCTTTGTGAGTAATCTCTTCTCCTTTTTGTATGTCCATTCCACATACTGGATCCTTCAAGCTGTTGCCTCCTCCTTTTTATGAAATCTGTACCAAATTATTGGAAATACAACCAGACCAAACAAAACTATTGGGACATAATCCATTGGGATGTTTGATTCTTCATGTTCATGCTCTGGCATTTCAAATTCAGCTGGAATTGGTGTCTTCTCTACTAGTTGATTCCATCCTTGATGAACAAAGGTGTGTTCGTACCATTCGTGTCCTTCTGGCAATCCATTGATTATCAAAAATGCACCAATGACAATTAACATCCATCCAGTGGCATTTTCAATCTTGACTCGCTTTGTAGTCAATCCCTTAGTTACACTTATTCCAAGTATTGCCAAAACTGACATGAGAATTAGTGGAATTGCTCTACCCACTCCGTGCACTAATCCAAGTGATGCA
>NZ_AHJG01000116.1:0-4499 GCF_000241145.1 Candidatus Nitrosarchaeum limnium BG20
GTCATACTTTTTACTTTTTAAATATCTTTCAAAGTCTTAAGTAAAGTTGAGTTTTTGTAAATCAATTCATCGGGGAAACAATTTAACATTTTTCCATTATTAATATCATAAAATTCCCAATTTTTACATTCTCTATCAAATTCATAGGGACGTGTGTTATCATATTTCCAATCAAAACCATTGTCAATTTTTTTATCAGGATATCCATGTCCACGGATTAATGTGATAGTATTTTGATCATAATTTACTTCAATTTTTGCAAATAGAGCATTTGGATATAGATAGATTACATTTGGATGTGATGTAATTGCATCAAATTCTGTTTGTGTAACATATTCATTATGCAATAAAATTACTTTATCAAAATTTTTTAAAATGTTTGGATTTTTATCAATATCAATATCGCTAAGGAATTTGTAATTTAGAAGTTTTAGTATTTGTGCACCATTTCCACCAATTTCAGCACGTAAAATTAGCTTTATTGGAACTGTTAAACACTCATCATCACATTGTTCTAAATAGTAATTATAAAACCCAGGTTGATTGTATGCAGAAGCAGTAAAAATTGGATAAATTACAATTGTCTTATCATCATTATTCATAAGTTCATTATAGAGATCTTGATTTTTATCGTAAAATTGGAAAAAAAGTCTGGTATATTGTTTAAGACGGGCTTCTTCGTCTAAAATAAATTCTCCTTTAACACCACTTATTGTGAATATAGATTCAATTGGTAGTACCTCTAAATTTGCCTGATTAGTGTTAATATTAAAATCAAAGAATTTTTGCTCGTTATTTTGATTAAGATGATAGTAAATGATTATAGATATTAATCCGATAGCAATTAATCCAAAAATAATTTTTTTCTTAGTAGATATCATAGACTATCCTAAAAAAATTTATTTTAGTTGATAAAGATAACAACATAAATTGAAATTTAAAGTGATTTGACACTAATTTTGATTAAATTTAATGAATATTAATATTTAGAAATTTGAATCTTAATAAAATCTAGTTTTTAAGAAATAATTCTAATTTTAAAAATCGAAATTTTGTAAATAATTGCATTACAAGTATGATTGGAAATATCATAACAAGAAGTAGTGCTAAATTAAATTCAGGTATAGATTTATCAGGAGATACTAAGTCACCCCATTGACTTGGACTTGAAATTGATAGAATACCTTGATTTTCAACTTTGTAAGGCCATGAATGATAATTTTTAGTGTGGGCATCATATACTGAAATAAAAAATCCATAGTTATCTGAACGACCCAAAAGACTCAATGGTATTTTAAATTCATAACTTGCATGAGGTGTTTTGTTATAGCGATCATGCTCATCAGATGATGAACCTACTGCAACAAAATTTTTATCATTTGGGATTTTTATAAAATATCCATTTATAGCGGGAAAATTATTTCCCTGATAAGTAAATGAATTTCCATCAAGTGATGTAAAAAAACAATAATCATCAGATTGTGGAATTACTGTTTTATCATTTTTAGTATCAAAACAAACTATTGCATTATCAGTTATTTTATCAATGAACATGTCGGTTGCTACATTAATTTGAACATAAATAAAATCACCTTGATGAGCTGTTCTTAAATGAATTTCTGTTCCATCATCATATGTAAGATCATTATAGCTTGATTGTTTCCATTCTGTAGAGTCTGTCCATTTTCCATCAAAAACTACTTGATCCAGATTAGATGATATGGAAATTAAGATAGGTTCTTCAGCAAAAGCAGATGAAAGTAAAAGTGGACATAAAACTAAGATAAAGATCATAAGATAAAACATGTTATTGATGAATCATCACCTAGTAAATTTATAATTTATCTGTAATACAGTAAAGTAATATTCAATATTCTTTTTATAGTAATAATATAGTTTTATTTTATTGAAAAAAGGGATTTTAATCGGGATTATCATATCTGTAATAATTATAATGGGTGTTGCTTTAGCACAAGTAAGTCAGGATGACAAGTCACAAGTAAGTCAGGATGACAAGTCACCAATTGCAATTCCTGATTCAAAGAGAGAACCTCAAAGTTTTACCGTAGGTTTGAGTGAATCTGTGGGTGTGGGGGACAATCCATGAATCTAAGTTCCATTTCGGATCATTAATTTAGAAAATTTTACCAATATATCTATAAGTAAATTAAAGAGTTGTATTCTAATGAAAAACGCAACGACTATCGGTATGATCGGTGCAATTGTACTTGCAGTAGGAGTGGTTGGAATCAACTTTTCTGATGGAAGTATTATGCAAAAAAATCAACCTTCAGCCACACAGGATGGGGGAGCAATTTTAGGTCATATTGAAATTATTCAAAGAGATAGTGAAGGCAATATCAAAGCATATCAACAAACTGATAACAAAATTATCAATGGTGCAAAGAATTGTGTTGTAGCAGTTTTGTTTGGAAAAACAAGTACAAATACATGTACAATTGCTAATGGAACATCAACTGTAACAGGACTCGGTAAATATACATTCATTGGATTAGGTAACACTACAGCAACAATGCCAGCATCTACATCTAATGATTTGCCAGGTGAAATCACTCTTGGAGATGGTTTGAATAGAGCAGCTGGTACATTAGGTACATTTACTAATGCAACAGCAGATGCAGCAGGTGCAAAGCAAGTAATATCAAAGACTTTTAGTTACACTGGATCACAAACCAATACAATATACGCTGCTGGACTGTTTAATCAAACAACTACAGGTGCAACATCTTCAACATTTGCGTTGAAAGCATTTCCAAGTACTGTCACTTTGACAAACGGTGATTCGTTAACAGTTAATTGGGAAATTACTATCAACGGATAGACAAACTATCAAAAATTATTTTTATTTTTTATTTTCTATAACCATGACTAAAGTTTTTGTCATATAATTTTGAATATTCATAATCAGTTGAGTCAATCACATTACTAATAATTACAATAGCAGTTCGTGTAATTTTTTCATCTCTGACTTTTTTTACAATATCATTTAAAGTTCCTTTGATAATTTTTTGATCATCCCAGCTTGCTCTGTACACAACTGCTACAGGTGTAGATTTTTTGTATCCACCTGCTACTGCTTCTTTTACAATATTAGAAAGCAGATGAACACTGAGATAAAAAATTAAGGTTGCTTTATGTTTTGCAAGTTCAGAAATCTTTTCTCTTTTTGGAACTTTGGTTCTAGACTCTGCACGAGTCACAATAATAGTTTGGGTTATACCTGGTAGTGTAAGTTGCATTCCAAGAGCTGCAGCTGAGGCTAAAAATGCAGTAATTCCAGGAACTACAACTGATTCAATTCCTTTTTCTTGTAGATTATCAATTTGCTCTTTGATTGCACCATAAATAGATGGGTCTCCATCATGTAATCTAACTACCAATTTGTCATTTTTTGCATTTTTATAAAGCAGATCAAAGATTTCTTCTCTTACCAAACCTGCTGCATCATGCAGTTCTCCTTTTTTGCATAATTTTAGAATTGGCGGGGGAATTAAAGATCCTGAATAAACTACAATGTCTGCTTTCTGAATTAATTTTTTGGCTTTAATTGTTATTAGTTCAGGATCACCAGGACCACAGCCTACAAAATAAACTCTAGACACGCTTTACCACCAGAATTGAAAAATACTTTGTAGTTAATGTACCATCGTTTACCTCACCCAAAGTTAATTTTCTAATAATTTCATTTTCTGTTCCAAGATCTTGACCTATTGCAAAAATTGAATTATCTGGAAAGCCAGCCTCTTTGAGAACTTCAATTACTTTATCAAAGTATCTTCCATCCTTTAGAAATACCATTGTCTCAGAATTTTTTGCAATCTCTTTTACTGAACTTAAATCATAACATGACGGAATAATCGCAACTTTTTCTGCACCTTCTGCAATGCTTATACCAACTTTAGCTGCAAAAGTAAACATGGAAACAATTCCTGGAATCACACTAATTTTGATTTCAGGATGATTCATCTCAATGTCTTTGTGCATATAGATCCAAGTGCTATACAAATATGGATCACCTATAGTAAGATAGACAACATTTTTTCCTGTCAATACTTTCTCAGCCATTATCTTTGCATTTTTTTTCCATGTTGCTTCTAAAACATCTTTATCTTTTGTCATTGGAAAGATCAGTTTGATGATCTCTTGATTTTTTGATTTGTCAATTAATGATGATACTATGGATAATGCAATGCTTGGTCTGTCCTCATTTGATGCAGGACACATTATAGTGTCAGCATTTTGAATTGCTTTAGCAGCCTTTACTGTAAGTAATTCTGGGTCTCCTGGACCTACTCCTATTCCAATTAGCTCAGGCATGAAAAATATGATTTTGTCCCCAATTAAAAATCTAGATTAGATTTTTGTTGCAGAAATTATTGTGACTGGATTTCTCGCAAGCATCATGGTGCCTTTTGAGGTTTTTCTACTCTTTGAGATGGTAACTTGAGTGATATCTACGGAATCAAACTCTAGTTTTT
>NZ_AHJG01000115.1:0-1510 GCF_000241145.1 Candidatus Nitrosarchaeum limnium BG20
GGAGGTTATGAAAAATAAAAGAAATGATGCATGTTGTGGATAAGTTTGGGTACATTAGTTTGATACTCCCACAAATGTTAGATAAATTTAGGCTAAAAGAAAGGAAATGTTAAAAAAAATATCAAAATCGTAGTATTTGCGGCAGTAACAATAATCCCAATTCTAAAAAACTCCTTAAAAGTAAAAGTCACATTATGTCTTCTTTCTGCAGTTTCCAAAATTATCACATTGCTTGCAGCTCCTAGAATAGTCAAGGTTCCAGCAATTGTACTTCCAGCAGCAAGTGCAATCCAAGGTATTGGATCGATTTCAGAAAACCCATAATTTTGTAAAATTGGTATAGATATTGCAACAAAAGGCACATTGCTAACTATCTGACTTGTAAGAATACTGGTCCCGATTATGTTAATCGATGCTGTAGCAGAGTTTGGATTTTGGTCAAATGGTAAGAGTGCCTGAAACAGTTCGATGATTCCACCATTCCATACGCCTTGCATAAATACAAACATTGCTACAAAAAATACAATTATCTGCCAGTTGATTCCTTTGACTATCTGTTTTCTTTTGTTTCCAATTACCAACAATGCAAGTCCTCCAAACATTGCAACATGACTGAAATTCAATTCTGTAGATATGCCAAATAATTTTATCACCCCTACAACAAAAAAACCTATCACTGTAATCATAGTTAGAATGGATGATTTTTTTGCAAGACTGGAATCTAAAACTATTTCTGAAGATGTTAATTGTAACATAACTGCATTTGAAAATTCTTTTTTGTAATACCGTTTTAGAATAAAAAATGTAACTAGCAAACAGGTAATAGTTGGCAAAAAGAGATACCTAAGAAAAGTAAACAAGGGAAACTCCATTCCACTGTGAAGTGAAATCAACAAGTTTTGCGGGTTACCCATGGGTGTCATCATACTACCTATAGTGATTCCAAATGCTAAACAGATCAACATAGGAGCTGGACGAACATTCATTGGTTTTGTCAATCCAATTACAATAGGGGTTGCTACAAGAGCAATAGTATCATTGATAAGAAATGCAGACAGTAATCCCATCACAAATAAAATAAAAAATAAAATTTGATTAGGCGTCTTTGCAAATGACAAAATTCTAGTTACCATTTGATTTAACATTCCAGAAGACTCTAAACCTGAAACTAGAATGAACATTCCAAGAAGGAAAAAAACTACATCAAAATTTATGGCTGAAAATGCATCTTCAGGAGTTAAAATTTGTAAAACTAAAACAGAGACAGCACCAAAAACCATACTTGCCCATATCGGAATGTTTACCCCTCTTACATTTCTAAAAATAATCAGTCCATAAACAATTATGAATACTATTAGAATGGAGAAAAAACTAGAATCAAAATTCATTTTTATTTTCTATTTTTGTATGATGTTTTAAAGATATGATGTAATTGAGGTACTGCTCATGAAAAGAGGGTAGTGAATATGAAAAGTTAATTTTCATAAAGATTCACGATTACTTTTGTAGT
>NZ_AHJG01000114.1:0-1739 GCF_000241145.1 Candidatus Nitrosarchaeum limnium BG20
GGTGGAAGATATGATTCTTTAACAAAAGCATTTGGTAGAGAAGATATTGGTGCTACTGGTGTTGCAGGGGGTGTAGAGAGAATAATTCTTACAATGCAAGAACAGGGAATAGTATCTGAATCAAAACAAATCAGAGTTTCTGTTTTATACATTAATGAAGAAATGCAAAAAGTTGCAATGAGTATCACATCTTTACTAAGACTAAATAATATTCCAACAAACATTGATCTGTCTGGGAAGAATTTGAAAAAACAAATGGAACAGGCATCCGACTCAAAATTCTGTATTATAGTTGCTCCTAAGGAATTAGAGCAAAGCAAAGTAGTCTTACGAAACATGCAAGATGGAACTGAGTCACAAATTGAAATTGAAAAACTAACTGAAGACCCTAGATCATACTTAATTTAGAAAAGCTCTAGTTAACATCATAATTTCAGGACCACTTGTCATGGATCCGACCACTACTGAGTGATTATTTACTAACATTCCAGATTTGACGTATGGAATACCGTTATTGATAGTTGTCGGTTCTATATTTACGCCCATTACATTTGCAAATATCTTCATGTCTTCCTCATCAGCCTCTGGGTGAATTGCTGCACCGGAATTATTTGCAACCATGACAGCTCCAGTTTGATTAAATCCTGCAATTCTTTTTTGTAATACTTCTACACCTAACACTTGCTCAATTGTTTGACAATCTTCTTTTGATAACCATGGAGAAACAATTGCACCTTTGTCATTTGCACAAATAATATTTCCAAGTGCAGTATATTTTGAATCTAATACACCAATTTCCATCTTTGTCTCTTTTTTAAGAAATTCATATTCATCCATATATGCAGTCTTTGGTAGTAGAATTCCATTGTTATTCATCACCATCAATGCTCCTAAAAGACGAGTATTTGCAATAGCTGAGTATACAACTTGAGCCTTTAGATAATCTCCAAGTTTTTCAGCTTTGGTTTGAGCAAAACCCATTGGAACAAAAACAAAACTATCATTTGTGTTAATGTAAATTCCGATGTTTGGTCCTCTGTATACATCGAATTTGATAACATCCATTTGTTAGGTGTGAACTTCAAACGATATGAACGTAAGGAATCTCAATAGAATTTGAGCACGATCTTTTATTGTGGATAAATTTAGTCTCGACTAATTTTGTCTAGCTTTAAATAATATCTGAACGAAACTTTGTTTATGCCAATAGCAGAAAATTTCCCAGAAGGTTTGAAACCAATTGGAAAAATTAGTCTTGAAGGTACTACATACTTTCATTGGGTATGGGGTCCTGGTAAAACAAAAAATACTGATGGGTCACAAGCCGAAGTATTTGCTGATGCAGATGTTGTAGCAGCTTATACAGCTCGTGGTGAAAAACAAGTTCCACTGGGTGTTAGTGGTACCATGGTAGCAGTAGACTGGGATTCATGTGTTGCAGATGGCGCATGCATTGAAGCATGTCCAGTTCAAGTGTTTCAATGGTATAGAACGGATAAAGATATTCCAAACACTGAAGCATTAAATGCAACTTTTAAAGGAACTGGAAGTTCTGTTAAAGAAGAACGAAAAGATCTCACTGATAAAGCAGATCCAATCAGAGAACATGATTGTATCTGGTGTATGGCATGTGTATCAGTTTGTCCTCCACAAGCTATCAAAGTTGATCAATCAAATTTGGAAGCCCATGAGAAAGCTGCAGGAACTTTTGTAAAGATTGAAGCAGGTACTCCAAATCC
>NZ_AHJG01000113.1:0-18441 GCF_000241145.1 Candidatus Nitrosarchaeum limnium BG20
CTATACATGTTTACAGCAGTAAATCTTGGATGCATTGCCTCAAATTCAGTTTCAGAAATATCTATGAAAGCGCCTAGTTGCATTAGATCTTTGGCAGTTTTCAAAGCTTCATCAAATGAAATACCCATTTTTTCAGATATAGTAGTTGACGTCATCTTACCATAGCATGTTACTAAGAGAAAGACTTTAGCTTGGAGTGGTTTTAATTTTATTTCAGAAACTAGATCATTTTCTACTCTTGATAGTTCCATTGCTTTTAAAATAGCATCTAACCAAATAAAGGATATTATGAATCTCGTTTGACCAGTAATTTTTTCGATATTTTAAGTGAAAATCCCATGGCAATAAAATGCATCACAGCACCTATGATTGCAGCCTGAATCAAATTATCAAGAACAGTCCAAGCAATAAGAAAAGACGCGATAGAAGGGATAGTAACAATTCCTGCAATAATTGAACCTTTTAAAACAATGTCACTCATTGTGAGTTTTTCAGATTTACTATTAGTCATAAAATAAATTTCGAAAAAATGGTAATAAAAACCAAAGAGACTTTATATTTGGTCTAGGTCAAAGTAAACCACTTGGCTAGTTACAAGGGCACATATTCAAATGAACAATCATTAAATTTTGCAATTCCCATAATGGTAATTTTATTTCTTGGAATCATCTACATTATGACTCAAAGATCAGGATCAGGATTTGTAAGTTTTATTTTAATTGGGGCTGCAGCAATAACAATGTTTTATTGGGTTCACGTTTTGAAAAAAATGACAAAAGATCAAAAACCAATTTACAACATAAGAGAACAAGAGACAAAAAATTGGGTATACGATCTTATCAAAGGTGAAGATGATTTTGTTTTTGTATCTGAAGTTCCAGGACCTGAAGACAAAATAGCAGTAAGACTAATTGATGGTATTTTGTATATTCGTGGGTCTATGGGTTTTTCTAAAGAAGTTCCAATCCAAGGTTCAAATGAGATGCAGATTGGTGATTTCAAATACAGAAACGGTGTATTGACACTAAGAATAAAAAAACTATAAACTTTTTGCCAGTTCTAATTTTTGTGGAAGATACTTGTCTGTAATGTTTGTTAGACCATATTTTGAAAATGCTTCTAATTCAGCTTTTCTTTTAATTTTAAGAAATACATCCAGTTCTTTTTTCCAGATGCCTTCTTGATATCTTGGATCATTTTGTAAATCATAACATCGTTTAATGTCTGATTCAGTCATAGGGATTGTAGGTAGTTTGAATTTTTCAATGTCAGTAGCCCAGACACCTACCCATTTTGCATCAGGAACTGTAAGCTCTCTTAGATGTGCTGCATTTGCAGAACCAGATTTAATCACCATTGCAATATGTTCCCCATACACGTCTCCGTCTGTAAGAACAATTACGGGTAATCCCATTTCATCATGTAGTCTTTTTAGCAAAGTTCTAGTGGAACGTGGGGCTTGTCCCCCAGTGTTAATAATAATTGATTTGAATTTCTTATCAACTTGTTCTTCTACAAATCTTGTAAACAAACCACCTTTCTCAATTGCAATAACAATCTCAGCACTTGTATCCATTAGTTCTGCAGTAGTCAAGCTTGGGCCAATAGCATATCCATCAGGATGATTAGAAAGATTCATCTTTTTTCCTTCATAGCCAGGAATTGTATATTCTATATTCAAATCTCCAAAAATAGAACTTCTTTCTTCAGGAAATATATGAAAATCTTCACGGGGTTTTGATAATACTGCTTCTAAATCCACAATGATATTATCAGATTCAGATTGATCTTCAAATTCAATTTCGAATGCTTGAGAAGAATAATAGACATCTCTTAATGTAGATGATTTTTTTTCTTGAGTTAACCTATTAGCAAAAAATGCCAACCACATTAATTGTGTAAATGATCTTAATTGAGAAGAATTTCTTGAGCTTCTTACAGCAGCTGAATTCCCTAAGATGTATTGTCGAAGTTTTTTATCATATACGATATTACTAACAGATCTGCTAGGAATTGAAAATTTTGGAAACTGTCCATTGTTTAAATCGCCATAAACTTTGGCGCCATGATCTTTTAAAGTATCAATGATGTTTTGTTGTTTTTCAAGTGCTTTTTTCTTTCTATCTTTAATCTTGTTTGTCGTCAACTGTGATCTCCTCTTCCAATAATTTCTTATAATTTGGTTCTTTAGTCTTTCCTGCGAGTTCTGTACAAAATTGAGAAATTAATGGCAGATATTTTGCATATAGATTTGCTCTCTTTTTTGCCATCTCGGCTTGACCTCGTTTAGACATGTATGCGGCAAGTTTTCTAGACAAAAACTGTAATCCTAATCTTAATTCGCGCTCTATCTCCTGTCTGTCTGCCACATTTTCTTTTCCGACTGTTTTGTAAGGAATTCTGGTGGAGCAAATATGTGACACTATAACAAAAGGCGGATCGCCTTTGACTTTGTATCTAGTCCAATCTGTATCATGTACTACTTTTAGGACTACATCACTTCCTTCATCATAAAGTAATGGAATTCTATTAGCATATCGATAAACATGTGGTCCACCTGGGCGTATTTCACCACCATATGCAATACCCATTTCCACAACAAATGGAAATCCAGAATAAGCTGAAGCGGGACGCTGAATAACTGCGCAAAAATCAGGTTTAAAGAATTTTTTCATTCCTTTTTCAAGAGGTTCTTCTCCCAAAGGAGCTAAACAACTTGGATCAGGTGAAAGAAAGTCTTCAAATTTTTGTAAAGAGTCACTTAGTTTGACTAGATCTTCATTTGTCATTGATCCCATTCGTTTTTCTGGTTTGAATCCTGCAAATTCTGCAAACTTGACAGCTGTTGATGGACCAATTCGTTGAAATCTTTTTGTCAAAAATGCAATAAGTGTTTCACCTTGAACTGTACCAGTCAATTGTTTATAGAATGGATTTTCAGGATCCAAATCTACAGATTTTGAAAGAGAGTCACCAAAATCCCAAAAATATAATTTCTTATTTGGTACATCAATATCTTCAATTCTAATTTTATTTAGTTTGTCAAAATCCATTTCAAGAAATGACATCAATGAGATAACAACTCTAACAGGTCTAGAAAGTGTCTTCCATCGTTTTTTTGCTTTTTCCATTATTTCAGCAAACGCAAGATTCTTTTTTGATAATCCTAAGTCTTTTCTAACTTTTTCAATCATTGCATCATCAATGTTAGGAATTTCGAATTGTGATTCAACCATCATACGTCTAATTGTTTCAACATCAATACCATGTGCATGTGGTCGAATAATTGTCGGAGCAGGTGGCATCTCATTAACGATTTTTGAATAATGGAATTTCTCACCTTTTGGATCATCAAAAGTTATTGTTGCATACGGAGTAATCAGAGATGTTTCATAAACATAATCCTTAATTTTTGAACCTGCTTTTGAATAATCCCCTTCTAAACAAATACTAACAGAAAGACCTCGTTTTGTCACTTCTTTTGTATTATGTTTTATTATCACAGGTTTATTTTTTTGAATGTCGAGTAACAATTCAAATTCGTCCTGAATTTTTCCATCAGTTGAGCTCTTTACATAAACTGGTTTGTTTGTAGTTATTTGACCATAGAGAATTGCCATTGTTGCGCCTAGACCAAACATGCCTCGTGCCTGTTTTAGTCCAAATTTAGAACCATAAAGTACTGTTCCAAAAGCTAATGGGACATGTTTTGATTCTATTCCAGGACCATTATCTTTTACAGTTAGAATGTAGGGTTTTGGATCCGGTTTGTCAGGATCCACTGCCTTAATTGACATATGAACATCAGGAAAGATACCTTTTTGATCACATGCATCAAGAGAATTTTCTACAAATTCTCTAACTGCAGTGTATAGTGATCTAGTGGGATTACTAAAACCAGCTAAATCTCTATTCCTATAAAAAAACTCACTTGGTGAGATTTGATTAAATTTTTCTTTAATAGACATCTTGATTTTCCCACAATTGCATTTTCTCTTGTTTATTTTTTCTGTTTGCTGCTTCTAATTTATTATAAACAGCTCCATGAATACTTCCATTGGAAATAGAAGATATAGCATCTACAACTAATCGTAGTTTACTTGTATCACCGATTATTGAAACAGTTTTTCCATAAACAGAAATATGAGTACCAGTTAAATTTTCCATATTTTTTCTTGCCTTACCACCCTCTCCTATAATTCTCCCTTTTATCCTTTCAATATTTGCATTTGATTTTCCTGCAAATTCTCTCAAATCGATCACATGAAGTGCATTTTCACCCTTTAGTAAACTGAATGCATTTTCTGGAGAAAATCCTCTACCTATTGCAATTATTATTTCCATAGCTTTGAAGGGTTCGATATCCTCAACTTTTCCATTTGATGTGATAAAAACTTCACCTGATTGGCCATCAATATCCAAAGTAACACGGCATAGTTCTTCAATTTTGGATTTTATGCTACCAGATTTACCAATTAAGACGGCTATTCGATCATTTGGGATTCTAAGTATTTTTTCAAAGCTCATCTTACAATGTCCTCAAATATTTTATTTGGATCCTCAACAGAAATTCCTCTTTTAGAAAAGAATCTAACGATATTATTAATATCTCTTTTAAGAAATTCTTGTGCATTAGGATGTCTTAGATCAACTGCTGAGCCAAGATCAAAAAGAACCAATCCTTTTGGAGTTTTAAAGATATTATATTCAGAATAATCACCATGAACTAATTTGGCTTTTTGATATAATCGTGTAATTATGGATATTGCTTGAGAATAGTCGTTTTGATCAACTTCAGAATCAAGCAAAATATGTGCGGGAGATCCTTTTTCACCCACAAAATCTAGGGCTAGCACATTGTTTGAGAGATATAGTGGTCTTGGAACTGGAATACCACATTTGTAACACTGTGTTAAATTTCGATATTCTTTTTTCGCCCATAAATAAATGAGATTTTTTGTCCCTTTTTTTAATTTTAAAAATCTAGGATCTCCAGTTATGTACTGTTCTCGTTTTTTAAAATTTGATGTACTAATCAAATAAATCTTTAATGCAACATCATTATTTTTTTCATCTACTGCCCAAAAAAGTACAGATTCTTTTCCAGCACTTACAGGGCCATTAACATATGCAATGATATGATCTGAGATCATTTTGTATAGAGTCATAACAGTTGGTTTATCTAAAACTTCATTGATGACTTTACCTTTTTTGAATCCATCTTCCAATCCTCCCTTTTTAGATTTGGAAGTTAGTTTATGATCTATTTTTGATTCTATCTTTCTACTCAAGTCATCATACAATAAATCATCGGACATCAAATCATCAGACACGGTATCATCGGACAATGTAATCTATTGAGGTTACTAGATAAAAGAGATTTCCTTTATCAGGATCATAAATTATCATCAAATCAACTTGTTACTATTCATTTCAAATTTAAACACTACATTTTAAAAACAATTAAGAAAGGTACTCCAGAAATTTTTTTTATGCCATTTTCAGAACCAATTCCAAGTTCTAATGAAAGAGAAATTGTATTTTTTCCAACCATATTAATTATTGTTGAATTCTCTAGTAACTTTTTAGCTTCATCTTCTTCAATTATTTGATCACCGTAATAGCTTTTGCTAATTGTCATAGTTAATTCATTTTGAACAATATTTTTTCCAAGTAAATCTGCATCACAGATATTTAGCATTAAATTTTTTTGATATTCAGTAATTTTTACCGAGAATTGCATTACGCATATTTACCTTTTAATGTAGATTTTGCACCGCAAGCTTCACAAATTAAAAATGAAATTCTATTTTCTTTTAAAATCTTAGTGTCAGGACTTTTGCAAGTATGACATTCCAAATAATCCTTAACATAAATTTGGAAGAGTCGTGTAAAATCATCAGGGGCTCTTCTGCCAACAAACATTGCCTTATCACCTGAGCGTTCAGCTGGGACTGCAAATTCTTTTGAAAGGTATTGGAGTACTTTATCAGGATCACGACGAAGTACTTTAGGAAATTCGGAGAAATTACGAAGAAAAGTTTTTTGTCCTTCCCACATTACATCTACCACAGGGAGTTCAAATCTAGTAGTGGATGCTTTTTTAGAATCACCCAGTTTATCTTGAATCCTCTTTAGTAGTGTTTCATAATCTGATTTAGCCACTAAAAAATTGTGTATGCTGTACCCTATATTGGTTTTTGAAAAAGAGAAATCGTGTGGATTTTGTAGGCCTACATCTTACCTATTCGGAAGACATTAGTTCCACATTTTGGGCATGTGCCTTTTACAGCTGGACGCCCATTTTTTAGTTTAGTTTCTTTGGGATCTTTGACTTCCCTTTTTGCTCTGCATTTTACGCAATATGCTTCTACCATTCTAGCAAATGTCGTACTTGGTGGTATTTAGGAAGAGCCTGTGAAAATTATTTAACTATAGACTAGATGTGTGTAAATTTTTTAATGCTCAAAAAATGAAGTATTATAAATAATTTCAACAAATATTGGAATTTTTTTAATATTTATAATAAGAATTGTATTTGTATCAGTTTTTTTTAATATTTCTTAAATAAGAGGCTGTATTTTACAAGGTTCACCAATTATAAACACCGTTATTCCGAATTAACAAAATGGCATCAAAAAAAGGAATTGCAGTTACAGTCATCATATTAGCAACAATCACAGCAGTAAGTTTTCTCTTTTGGGTAATTCCACAAGAAAATCCATCAACTTTGATTGTATCAGATTATGAAAACTATCTTGACGGTGTAAAGAAAATTCATCAAGTATTACATGAATCCATAGATACAGAATTTCAGGATCTTTTGGATGGAAAAACCACTCCCGAGGATTATAATTCGGTAGCTGACATAACATCATCACAAGTTACTGGACAAATTACTGAATTCATCACATCTAAACCGCCAGAAAAATGGCAAGAAAGCTACATCAGCTATATGGAGGCACTCAAAAAATTCAATGAATACATTATAGAAACTAAAGTTGTAGCAAACATGCTAAAAGAAGGTCAAAATAGTATTGATACTATACAAAAAATAGAATCATTAAAGTTAGAATCACAAGAACTAATCAAAAAGTCTGATAACTCTAGACCTTAGATAGGCTCAAAACAGAACTATAATATTTTTAAAAGTTGGAAATCGTTAAAAAGCAATACAGCAACTAGAAGAAATAATGTCTCAAAGCTCTGACAAGGTAGAAAAAGAAGTCAATGCATCTACGGCTAACAAATTACTAGTAATCTGTGTAGATAGAGACAATGATATTGGTGAGAAAGCAGGAATTACAACTCCAGTAATTGGAAGAAATGCCTGTATTGATGCAGCGCAAAGATTAGCGTTAGAAGATCCTGAAGATGCAGATTCAAATTCAATGTTTGCTGCAATTAAAACTTATGAGGATTTGATAAGTAAGGGGTACCAAGTTGAAGTAGTAATTGTAGCTGGAATTAAGAAAAGAGGAGTTCAGGCAGATGAAAAAATACTAATGGAGATAAAAAAAATCTCAGAATCATTTTCAGCAAATGGTGCAGTGATTGTATCAGATGGTGAAGATGACGAAAGTGTAATTCCAGTAATTCAAAATGTATTACCAGTCATTTCAGTACAAAGAGTAGTAATGAAGGTAAGTAGAAGTGTGGAATATTCCTATGCAGTATTCGGCAAATATTTGAAAATGTTAGCTTATGATTCAAAATATTCAAAATTTTTCTTGGGTGTTCCTGGAATACTTTTGTTGATTGGTGGTATTGGAACAATTTTTGGTTACACTGCAGAAATATTTGCAGTGTTAGTAAGTATTTTAGGTGCTGCATTTTTAATCAGAGCCTTTGATGTAGACAGAGCATGGTCTAATTTAACAAAACCTACACCTATGGGATTTATTAGAATATTTACAATGGTTGCAGGTATTTTGATAATATTATCATCAATACCAGCCGGAATTAATTCAATTGATCAAAAATTAATAGAGAAAGATTCAGAATTAATCTCAATAATCACTGACAAAATTGTAATCGGGCAATTTGTAATAGGAGTTCTACCGACATTGTGGATTGGATTAGGTGCAATTTTTGCTGGAGTGTTATTGAGTAATTGGATAGGGGGCATTCCAAGACAAATCACAGACATTTTAAGAATTATAGTTTTAGTTGCACTGTATCCAATAACATCACAGTTTATCATAATTATGATGAGTTATGATGTAGGCTCAATTACGCTTGTACCACCATTATTGGCAGGTCTGGCGGCTACGTTAATCTCTGCAACCATACTCTTTAAAAAATATAGAAAGCATAAACGTCAAGAGATGATTTCAGACTAGAAATTATTTTAAAAATTAATTCTAAAAACACTGATATCATCTAGTGTCAAATACAAATTAGTGGTGATTAGAGATTAACAAAATAAAAGATGTGGCATTTCAGCTTACAGGGCTATATAGAATTTATTCAAAAAGACTTGAAAATGAGATACGCGGTGGAGATATTCCAAATCATCTTGCTTTGATTTTAGATGGAAATAGAAGATGGGCAAAAGAGACATTTGACTATTCCAAAAACAGGCCATTGGAAAGGGGCAGATGCAGTAGAAAACCTATTGGATTGGTGTGAAGAGTTTGATATCAAAATTATTACTCTGTATGCTTTATCCGCTGAAAATCTAGATAGAGATGATGAGGAATTAAAACATCTTTACGAATTGATTCGAATTAGATTAGAAAAGCTGTACAATGATCCAAGAATTCATAAAAACAAAATGAGGGTAAAAGGGATTGGCAGGATAGAACTTCTACCAGAATCAATCAGAGAGATTCTAGATAGATTAGATGTTGCAACAAAAAACTATGATAATCATTTTCTAAATATCGCATTAGCATATGGGGGGCAAAATGAATTAGTAGATGCTGTCAAAAAGATAGCTGAAAAAATCAAAGTGGGAACTTTGGATGTAAAAGATATTAGTAAAAAAGAAATCGAATCCAATTTATACACATCTCATTTACCACAATCTTCTCCAGATATGATTTTGAGAACATCTGGTGAGAAGAGACTAAGTGGTTTTCTTATGTGGCAAAGTGCATATAGTGAATTGATTTTTATGGATATTTTTTGGCCAGAATTTAGGAAGATTGATTTGATGAGAGCTATCAGAACATTTCAAGAAAGAAAAAGAAGACTAGGAAAATAAATAAGGAGATGAAATGATAGAAGAGACTTCTGCAGGAATTGTTTTGTTTAGAAAAGAGAATTCAAAAATTTTATTTTTATTGTTGAATTATCCATCAGGTCATTGGGATTTTGTTAAAGGTAAAATGGAAGAAGGTGAAACCATTCATCATACTGCAATTAGAGAAACTAGGGAAGAGACTGGAATTACAGATATTGAATTTATAGAAAATTTTGAAGAGTGGATAGAGTATAATTTTCAATATCAAGGAGAGTTGGTTCACAAAAAAGTTGTTTTTTTCTTAGCTGAAACAAAAACAAAAGAAATTACTATATCACATGAACATCTGGATTATGCATGGATGGATTATCAAACAGCTGTAGAAAAAACTACATTTGATAATGCAAAATCAATTTTAACGAAATCAAAACAATTACTTGACAAAACTTTGTAGTTGTAATTCTTTTAAAACATCAACTGGATTTTTAGAATTAATTATTGTCCTACCTACAATTAGATAACGAGTTCCAGCAGAAATAACTTCTTTTGTATTACCACCTTGCGTACCAATACCAGGAGAAAAAATATCCAATTTTGTTCCTGCTTTATTATAGCAGTACTGAATTATTTTAGGAAATGTTGCCCCAACTACAATTCCATCAGCTTTAGATTCAATGGCCCAGTCTAAAAACAACTGATATAGTTGCTGTTTTTTTCCCATCTTAATTTCCATGTCATATGATAATTTAGCTTCAGGAGCACTCATGTGACATAGTGTGATCACACCTTTGTTTTCTTTGTGAGCAGATTTTACTAATAGTTTTAAACTATCCAATCCCATAATCGGATTTGCAATTACTGCATCAAATCCTAAATCCCAGAGACGCTCAGTGGTAACTTTATTGGTATTTCCAATATCATTTAATTTAATGTCAGCAATTGTTTGTAATCCACATTCATGGGCAATTTTATTTATTTTAGAAATTTCTTTAAATCCCAATGGTAGCAATAAATGAAAATTTAGTTTAATCCCACAAAGATAAGGAGATAATTTTTTGATATTCTGGATTGTTTTTGTCTCCAAGTTACTTACAGATGAATCATAGTCATTGGCCAAGATGATATTGCCATTCTTTTTAGATATTTGCGAAATTCTAGTTTTGAAGGTGGCCATAATCAACTAATGGGTGTGTATCTTTTAATTTTATGATTTTGATATATGAATATCCATGTTCGGAAGGATTGTCTACAAAAGAGGGTTCAACATTGTTAGTTGTAAATTTTAGATATGGTTTTTGAGGATCAGAATCAAGAACTACATGACAGAAATAAGAAGTTCCTTCTTCATTAAAATTCATAAAAACTCCCACTAGCCATTTATTTTTATGTGGAAATAAGAACAATGGAAAAGGAGTTTCTTCAAAACCCCATGTCAGTTTTGCAAGACTGGACATATCTTCAAGTTCAATAGGCAAGTATCTATCAGCAGTTCCATTACCAGGTTTTAACGCATCGGGAAGGGATTTAATTCTCACAATAGGGGAGTAGAGTTTACTTGCATCAGAAGTAGAATTTACTATATCAGCTTCTTCTTTGCCACCTTTTAATCCATAGCAAATGTAATGACCATCATTTTCAAACGGTGTATAATACACGATTGGTTTTTCTTTTAAAATATCCATTTGTACTGATAAAACTTTTTGACCGTTATGATCATGAAGAAAAGATACGCGTGGTGCACGCTCAAGTGCGCACACTAATCTAGAAAATTCCAGAGTGGAAGAAACTTGAATGTAACGAGGTAATTTATCCACAATTATTTTTTGCATAATACTAAATTAAACTTACCCCAAAAATTTTCAGCCTATTTTCGTCTGTCAATGATTTCATTGATAGCAGGCCCAGTACCAATTATTGTTACAGGCGTGTTTAATTTATTTTCAATATTTTTTATAAACAATTGTGCATCTTTAGAAAGTTCGTTAAAAGATGTTTTACCTGCACACTCTGGAAATATTACATCTAGTTTCGTAATTGAGATTTGTGTTGCACTGTTGAGCATGATTGCACGCCTAGCTAAATCAAAATCAAAATCAGCAGCACGTCTTTGTCTTCCTGTTACAGTACCGAATTCAGACCAGCCTTTGTTTTCAGCTTCTTCAAGCGTGAGTTCTTTTGCTAAGGGTCCAGTTCCTACGCGTGTAACATATGATTTGAAAACAACAATTACTTCATCTACTTTTTTTGGCCCAAGGCCAACATCGGCACAAATTCCAGACGCTGTTACATCTTTTGAAGTAACAAAAGGATATGTCCCATGCCATAAGGATAGAAATGTCCCTTGTGTTCCTTCAACCAATACATTTTGATTTAAAGAAATTGCAGAGTTTATTTCATCTGCAACATCCACCATTAACGAAGAGAGGGAATCAAAGTCCTTTGCTAATTTTAAAACACGCATTGCTCTATCTGCATTTGCAGGGCCAGTACCTGAACCAGTACTACCAATCTTTTCTTTTAACTCACCCTTTGAATCACGAGTAAGATGACTTTCTTCAATAATTCCACAGTGTTTATCAATAAATGCTCGTCCAGATGCATCAAAATCTTGTATTTCTTTTAATAAAACAGAAGGATTAATCACTACGCCAGGACCAATCAATACTCTGGCATTTTTGTTTAAAAATCCACTAGGTAACATTCTAACTTTGTATATTTTATCTCCATCTCTAATTGTATGACCGGCATTTGGTCCAGCACCACCACGAACTATAATTTTTGGATTATCTTTCATTGCAAGATATGATATGATCTTTCCTTTACCTTCATCACCAAAAAATCCACCAACAACAACAGTTGTAGTCATATTTTCAAATCTAAATTCCGTTTATTTAAGCTGAAGTGCTCTCAGATGATTTAATATTCAATTAAAAATAGAATTAATCAGTGGCTGAACCAAATTATGCAGGAAATATCATAGTAATTTTGGCAAATCTTCCTGATTTTCTCCGAGTTCCAGTTTTGAAAAAAAGAATGATGGAGTTTTTCTCTATGGGAGAAACAGAGAAGAAAGAGATAATCAATAACGCCTTAGAAGCAGGACCTACAATTCCTTTTCCAAATTTTGCAAAGTTGTTTAAAACATGGTTAGAGATCTTAACTACATTATCAGAAGAGCAACGAAATGAGTTATTTTCAGGATATATCAAAGAGATTTCTAAATCTCCACAAAAATTAATCATCTTTAACTTAGACGGGATTTTAGAGATTTTCTTATCTTTAAAGGATGAAGAGAAGCAAATACTTTCACAAACAATCAGAAAAATTATCAGTGATCTTGAAGTTGAGGAAAAAAGAAAAGTGATGTTAGTTATTCCAGATAATGCAAAAAAATATCTTAGTATTTAGGCACCTGGTGGTTTATCGGGTTTTCTATTATCCTCATTTGTATAATCTATAATTTCTCCTTCTGGAGAGAGCACACCAGCAAAGATTTTTTCATGTTTTTTCAATAGCTTTCTATGATCTGGCATTGACATGTCAAGCCTCATTTCATTCATTACCATTACTCGGTATTCTTTCCATTCACCCCAACACTTGTTACAAACTGGGTATTTCTCTGCAACCATATCAAGTGTTTCACTATCAGGAATTGGGTTTTTACATTTTGTACAAGTTCGACTCATAGAGGATAACAAAAGAGAACTCCTTTTATCTTTTATTGAATAAAATGAAGATTTAATGTTTAGTGTAAAGTAATAATAGATAACAAATTCAAATTTAGGTGTGAAAATAAAATGTCCCAAATGTAAGAAAACAGCAGAACTTTCAATGGATTTTTCATTTGTAAAATGTGAAACATGTGATTTGGACATGAGTTATGGTGAATACGTCAAATTTGTGGCACATAATGAAACAACATATTCAGATATTTTAGGAGATTATGCAGGAAGCACTGAGGGTCAATCTGCAGGATCATTAGATGAATGGGATTAACAACTTGGTAAAATGATTCAGCAGATTAAAATAATTAGATTGAACAATTGTTAATCATCATTGGAATTTCTTTTAGAGAACATACTAAATTTGGTTGGATTTTTGGTTGGACTCATCATTGGAATAATATCACTGATTGGATTCAGAAATACAGGTAGTCCAACATTATTTAGATTAACAATAGCATTTTTTTCAATTAGTGCCGGATTTTTTGTTATATGGGCGGGATACATGTTTGAAGATTTTGTAATAAAATCAGGAAATATAGAAAGATGGGTACAGACTTTGGGAATTGTTATTCAAACAATTGGATACTTTTTCATTGCGTTTTCACACAGTATAAAATCATTTTTTCCTAAATCAAGATATTTTAGATCAGTTGGAATAATTCCATTATTCTTAGTATCTTCTGTTCAAATTGAACATATCTTTAGATCTATATCGTTTATTTTATTAGCTTATGGAGCTATTGAAACAATGCTATCATATTTTGAAAATAAAAATAAAGGAGCCATATCAGTTGCAATTGGATTAGCGTTGTTAGCTCTTGGAGAATTTATGAGTTGGTATTCATTTGTATTTCCAGAATCGATATTATATTCAGTATCCATGACAATCAAAATTGGGGGATTGATTGCTTTGTTTATTCCAATAAGCAAGATTCCACTAACTAAGATAAAATTCGATGATAAATTTGAATAGTTAAGTATTAGGCTCAAATTAATTGAAAAAATAAAATTTGTCAAATAATTTTATCTTTTTTGTACATTACAAAATATCACCTTACTCTCATAGAAATTCTGGAAATAGCGTATACAAGGGATACCCATGGTAGAATACAGAACACATATGAAAATAATTGGAGAGATATTATCTACTACACGGGATGATCTTCAAGATGAAAATGGAGCTTCAGTGACATACCTGATTAGAAAAGCTAACATTTCACACTCAAGAATTTCTAGAATTTTAAAAACACTAGTATCTCAAGGTCTATTAGAACAGGTCGATTCACATGGTTCAAACAAATACAAAATTAGTCAATCTGGACGAGAATTTCTTCAAGCATATTATACATTCACATCTTTTGCAGATAACTTTGGTTTGACAATCTAGTCTTCAGTCTCTTCGAATTCATCTAAATCATCATCAAAATCATCCTGAAAATCTGTATCTTCATACTCCGTTGAACTTGACATGTATATCATCAGAATTTTGATTTCGTTAAAATACTTTATCAGATTAAATCTTACAAATATAGAAAAAATTGGAATGTCGTAATTCAAATTCAGAATGGAGGTCAATTCTCTTAAAAATATACAGAAGGAGTTTTAACACGATGTTTAGTCTGTAAAATACTTTGAACCTAATAATTACATGTGCAAGACATTTAGAGTCAGAAACAAAACAGGAACTATCAAGTATTTTGGAAAGTATTGGAGATTCAGAACCTTCGATAATCATTACAAATATGTCTGGAATTTTAACTGCTGAGACAAAATTAGATCCAATTCAAGTTGTAAATAAAATTAAAGAAATGTTATTAGATGAACCATGGTCTATAAGATATTGTCTTAGAATAATCCCAATTCAAAAAATTATGGAAACAAATATTGAAAGTATTGAGAATGGATTATCAGATTTAATTAATTTAATTTCAGAAAATGAGTCGTATAGAATTTCAATTGAGAAAAGAAATTCTAACATTTCCAGTCAAGAGATTATTTCCAGAATTGCGAAAAAAATAAAAAATAAAGTATCATTAGAATTTCCAGATAAAGTAGTATTAATTGAGATATTGGGAAATAAAACAGGAATCGCCATAGTTAAAAAAACAGATATTTTAAGCATAGAAAAAACTAAAAGAAGTTTATCAGAGTAATACTGTAGCTTTTTCTATCAATATGTCCTCAAGTGGAGTTTTTGATAAAACTATTGAAAGTTGCTTATCATTTATTTTGAAATGTTTTTTTAGAAATGATGAATTATCTTTAGAAAACATATCCACAGATATTTTACTCAATTCTGTATAAAGTAAATCCAGTGCTTTTCTATTTCCAATAGCAATTAAGATAAAATTCTGTTTTGGTTTTATTCCTGCAGAATTAATTGCAGTGGAGATTTGTTGAGAAATAGCAAAACGCATTAAAATATCCATTTCAAGTTTATTTGAGAGTAATAGATTGTTTTTATCAGAATAAAGCGATAATCCAATAATTTTTTTTAAATGGTAATTATTTAAAATGAAATTAGCTGAAACTGCTTGAAGTTTAATTTTTGGGAATTTTTTCCTTAATGTATCTAGAAAAATGATATCAATTTGATTTTGGCCTTGAATTTCAATTACTTGAATTAATTTGTGTGACATATTGAAAAGTAGTCTCTTAGAAGAACCACCATGAATTACAGGAATTATACTCACTACATCATTATTTTTTATCAAAGTCATCTTTCCCTCCATTGCAGAAGAATCAGCACCATTTACTGCAATCAGAATATTTTCAACATCTAAATCAGGAGTATTAGAGGGTTTTAACTCTAAGAGCAAATCAAGAAGTTGTTGAATAGAAATGTCAGATTTATCTATTTTTAATTCATTAGTAGAAAATGATTTTTTTGCTCCACCTACAAGTTTGATAATTATCATATAGACATCATCAAACAAGTTAAGATTAATTTTTTATCAGTTGTATGACTATTCGTCTGAATCTTCATTTGCAGTTGGTTCAGATACCATTTCAATAACTTCTTGAACATCATCATCGCCTTCAGAAATTTTTTCTTTTAATGTATGATTTTCAATTTTGGAAGATTCAATTTGAGATTGTTTTACTTTTTCTTCACGTATTTCTTTTTTAATAAATTTAGTAATATATCCTGCAATTTCGTTTTTAAGACCTTTTGAACGAATTATAGCTATTTGATCTAATACTTTTTTATTATCAGCAAAATCTTCTCCAAATTTTGGTTTATGTTCAACTAGAACTTCATAAGAGAGACGCTTAATTCTATCCATTGCTCGTCTAATGAATTAGGGTTTTTTATACCTATATTCCAAGGAATGCCTTTGAATTATTCTCTAATAATAAAGCCATTTCATCATAAGATTTGCCAAGTATATTTGAGGCGCAAAACACAACACTTGGAATAAAGCTGATTTGCCCAGATTTCATTTCAAAACACCTAGAGAATCTAACTGGTCCGTCAGTCTCAACAAGAATTTTTGTTTCAGTTGTTTTGGATAATAATGTCTGTTTATCACCTGCATAAATCATAACAGGTCCATATGAAACAAAAAAATCCATATCCATTGCTTTTTGGAGTTGTTTTTTACTCCCATCAAACCAATGGAGTAATGCGTGTTTAGTATCATATGAAGTCATTATAGAAAATATATCATCAAGACTTTTCCGTGAGTGAATAGAAACAGGTTTTTGAAGTTTTTCAGCCAAAGACAGAAAAGTTTCAAAAAAATGAATTTGACGTTTAGTGTCTTCTTCTAATTTTGCATAGGTTGGATCTAGCCCAATCTCGCCAATACCAGAGATAAGTGTCTTATTTTCATTGATCATTTCTGTCATTAATTCAAGATTATCATTAGTGTTTTCAGGATGTATTCCAATGAAAGGCAAAACGAGTTTACTTCTTTTTCCAATCTCTAATGTTTTTTTGGACGTCTCAGTATCTACAGAGACACAACAAGCTTTGATTTTCATATTCTCCATTCCATTTAGGATATAATCCAAATCAGATTGATACGATGAATCGGATAAATGAATATGAGAATCATATAGCCAAGCCAATGACTCAAGTTTTAAAATAGTCTGTATAAATCGATTCCTTGGTGATATTTTTTTACTCACAATCTTTTATCGGAAAAAAGAAAAGAAAAATCAATGAAATCATCTGAACTTGGTATTTCAGCTATGTACAGAATTTTGAAAAAAGCAGGTGCTGAGAGAGTAAGTGATGAATCTGCAGAAGAACTAAGAGGAATAATTGAAGAATTGGCAAACAACATTGCAAAAAGTGCTGTAGATATGGCATCGCATGCAGGAAGAAAGACAATCAAAGCCGAAGATATCAAACTAGCTTCCAAACCATTTATTTGATTTTAATCTAAAGAGTTTAATTATTCATTTCATATTTTTTAAAACGGTACTCTGGCAGAACGGTTATGCGTGAGCCTGCAAAGCTTATACAAGGGGGTTCGACTCCCTCGGGTACCTTTCATTTATTGAACTATAACTTGTCCTTTCATCCATGGATGTAACGTACAAAAATAATCATATGTTCCAACATTTTCAAAAATGAATGTAAATGATTCCTCTGGATCTAAATAGGTGCTATCAAAAAGTCCACTTGGTTCACCATATGAACCAGCAGTAACACTATGAAATGCAGCATCTTGATTTACCCAATTTACGGATTCACCTTTTTTAATTTCAATTTTTGAAGGGATATAACAAGAATCAGTGTTTTCACATCCTGGTCGTGAGACTTTTGTAGGCATTATCACATCAGCTTTGATATTTTTTGGTTTGTCAAATTTTTGATCATCTGAGATATTTTGGGATAAAAGCATAACACTAAAAGTAATTCCTACAGTAGTTATGAGTATCAGTCCAATTAGAAATATTGTTTTTTTTTCCAAATTACATCACATATAGTACAGAGTTATTGTATAATTACCAAATTCTCTAAATATATAACATATGAGTAGAACTAATTGGCTCAAAATGGTAATGGGTTATTAGAGTATATTCCAGGTTCTCATGTTCTATTAACTCAAAAAAATTCAAGTGTTCCTTTAGAAGGATTTTCAGAAAATATTAGAGGAAGCATACAAGAATACGCTGAAGATTCAAAAAGTGAAGTAGAGAAAGGGAATAATTTTCTCCAGTGGGTACTAACAAGAGTTTTTGAGGCTACTGAAGACGATGCAGCTGATGCAATTGTAGATGGAGCAAATGATCTTGGAATTGATGCGTATCTCCCAGTAGATTTTTCCGATAACACGATCAGGTTATTTCAATCAAAATACGGAACATCACATTCTTTTGAAGCAATTGCAAAATTCAAAGAAGATGCAAAACGTCTACTTGGAAAAGACATATCAAAAATGCGTCCAGAATTAGCTCAGCTTGTTACAAAAATTAAGGAGAAAAATCTAAAAATAAAATGTTGTTATGTCACGGATCAAAAAGTAGACTATCAAGATGATCTAATTGAAATTATAGATATTGAAAAGATTGTTC